>NZ_LZKH01000057.1:0-65192 GCF_001672745.1 Mycobacterium sp. E1386 | reverse complement strand
CGGTCGCCGGCCAACTCGCCAAGGCCGCCGGGGCTCGTGTCGTCGGGATCGCGGGTGGTCCCGAGAAGTGCGAGCTGCTCACCGACCAGCTCGGCTTCGACGCGGCCGTCGACCACCGCGCCGACGACTGGGCCGCCCAGCTGGCAGCGGCGACACCGAATGGCATCGACGTCGACTTCGAAAACGTCGGTGGCGACCTGATGGACGCGATCTTCGCGCGCCTCAACATCGGCGCCCGCGTCGCGCTGTGCGGCCTGATCTCCGGCTACAACGCGGCCGATCCCCCGCCGGGTCCGCGCGCGTTCGGCAACCTGCTCATTCAGCGCGCCACCTTGCAGGGTTTCATCGTGCTCGACCACTTCGGGCGCGCGCCCGAAGCGATGACGGAAATCGCGGGCCTGATCGAGGCCGGGAAGCTCACGCCGCTCGAGACCGTCGTCGAGGGCTTCGAGCAGCTCCCGACTGCGATCAACATGCTCTTCGACGGCAAGAACGTCGGCAAGCTGGTGGTCAAGGTCGGCTGACCTCAGCCGAATTCGAGTAGGGCGAAGACACCGCGATACGGCTTCGCGGGCGGGAAACGCCAAAACGCGGGATACAGCTTCCCAAAGAACAAGCCCCGTCCGGCGGGCATCGGTACGTCGTGCACCCCACGGATCCCCGGCACGGATTCCGCGAGCTTCGCCAGTTGACGCACCGAGAGGCTGAAGGGCATCGGCGGTACCCGGTAGCGCTTGGACGAACGCAGCCCCCTTCGCGCGACCTTCTTGACGATCGTGGGCGGTAGGTCGAAGAACATCCATCCGCCGGGAAAGCGCTTGGCGCACTGAGTAATCAGTCCCAGCGCCTCATTGGGCTGCAGGTACATCAGCAGTCCTTCGGCGGTGATGAACACGCCGTTGGCGGTGTCCACCTTGTCCATCCAGCTGTAGTCGAGGGCGGACTGCGCGAGGTGAGTGATCCGCGGCGAGGGCGGCAGCAGCCGTTGCCGAAGGTCGATGACCTCAGGCAAATCCACCGACAGCCAACTGAATTGTGCGCCGGGTAGCGCGCGGTCCAAGCGCCAGAAGGACGTCTGGAAACCTTCGGCAAGCGCGGCCACCGTCGCCCGGGGGTGCGCGGTCAGGTATTCGGTCGCACATCGGTCGATGGCCAGCGAGCGCAGCGCCATCTCCTGGCCTCTGCGCCCGAACTTTTCGAAGTCGAAGTCGAAGGACTCCACCAATTTGATGGCCATCGGATCGTCGATGATCGGGTCCGGGTGCCCGGCCTGGTATGCCCTGCCGTAGAGGGTCAGCAGCGCCGTTTCCGAAACACCGGTCAGCAGCCTGGCATCCACCTTCTGGCCGTGTCGATTCGTCATCACGCCAAACCGTAACCGGCTCAGCGCCGGATGTAGATGCCCACGCGCCGTCGGTGCCGAGCGGCTAGGCCGGTGCCGAAGCCGGATCGATCGGAATCGCGATCTCGTTGCGCCGCCGCATCGGCAGCGTCCAAGGCGGATCGTAGAACCAGGCCTCCGCCTCCCCGGTGGTCTTGATCCCGTTGTCCCGCAATGTTTTCAGGAGCTCATCGGTGCGAGATGCGACCGCCTTGGGGCTGCGATCACCGCTGAATCGCAGCACGGCTATGGTCGCGGGCGGCACGCTGACGAGGCGGACTCGATCATCTTTGGGCGCGGGAAGGGTCTCCATCGTCCACTTCTGCGGCATGAAGAACCGAATCACCCAGCCACTCTCGGGGCCGGCGGACTGGACGACGGGCGCGGTCATCGCGATCTGCTGGCCGGCCCGGCCCGGCTGCTGGCTGACGGGTGCCGTCATCGAGATCGATTCGTTGCCCCGATTGCCGCCGAATATGTATCCCGCCAGCCGTCGGAACCCCATGTCACGAGCGCGGTTTTCGTCGGCGTCGACTGTCGTCTCGGCGGCAATCCGCGGACCGTAGCGGCGTATCTCGACGCTGTCGGTGAGCGGATGGCGCGTGTATTTCGGTTCCTCGAGGCCAACGCGAATGCCTCCTACCGCCAGAACCGATTCGGCGACCTGCTCGGCGAGCTTGATCGGGTTCATCATCAGGACCATTTGACCGACTCAGCCCTGGGGGCGCAAGGGGTAAGGAGAAGGCGCGGCTTCCGCGCGTGGCGGGTTGGGATCGGTAGCCGATCCGGGGGTCTGTACTTGGCCCAACGACGACGCCAGTCCGGCGGCGCCCCACGAAAGGAAGTCAGAAATGAAGATCGTCCCGGCCAGCATCGAAGAGCAGATCAATCGGGTGGACCGGCAGCGCAGCCTCTACATCGGACTCAGCGCCGGCGCGGTGGCGCTGTGGAGCGCCTTCCGGCTGATCTGGGCCCTCTACATCGGGATGACATTCGGCTGGCTCCTGGGGTCGATGGTCTTCCAACTGGTGCTATGGGGCGTGATCGGTGCGGTCTCGGTGGTCGCGGCGGCCGGGTTCCTGACCCGCTACGCCAAGGGATCTTGACTCGTCCATCGGGCAGCGCGAAGTTCCGAACCTCATGGAGGTTCGGAACTTTTGCGTTCGGAGGTTAGAGCTGGGCCCGGTGCACGGACCGGATCGATTACCTAGCGCAGCTCTTGGATGCGGATCAGGTTGCCCGCGGGATCGCGGACCGCGCAGTCCCGCAGCCCGTACGGCTGTTCTGTCGGCTCCTGGACAATCTCGACGTCGCCGGCCTGCAGCTGCTCGAAGGTGCGGTCGAGATCCTTGGTCGCCAACAGCAACGTGGCGTAGCTGCCCTTGGCCATCATCTCGGCGATGGTGCGCCGCTCGTCTTCGGTGATGCCCGGGTTGGCGGCCGGCGGATTCAGGACGATCGACGTGTCGGGCTGGTTCGGGGGTCCCACGGTGATCCAGCGCATCTCGCCCTTTCCGACGTCGAGGCGGACTTCGAAACCGAGGGTGTCGCGGTAGAAGGCGAGCGAGGATTCCGGGTCGTCGTGTGGCAGGAAGCTGGAGTGAATCGTGATGTCCATGGGGTCAGGCTAAGCGGGCCCGGTGACCCGAGCTTCTCGATTCCTGATCGGTCTGGTCACCTGTTTGGCCACGCACGGCGGCATTCCGGCCAGCGCGTCGGCCCCCTGGCGCCGGTAGGTGCTCGGCGGCACGCCGACCAGTTCGGTGAAGCGAGTGCTGAAGGTGCCCAACGAGGAGCAGCCGACGGCGAAACACACGTCGGTGACGTTCAGGTCGCCACGGCGCAGCAGCGCCATCGCACGCTCGATGCGCCGTGTCATCAGATAGGAGTACGGCGACTCGCCGTAGGCGCGGCGGAATTCGCGGCTCAGGTGACCGGCGGACATGTGTACGTCGCGGGCGAGCGCCTCGACGTCCAGCGGCCGCGCGTACTCCCGATCGATCCGGTCGCGGACGCGGCGGAGCAGCGCGAGGGTGCGCAGGCGCTGCGCCGCGTCGGGTCCTTGGCGCACCGGTAATCCCTACGCGCCGACCAACTCTGGATGGAACTTGGCCGCCATCCGGCGCAGCCCGTCACGCCAGTCGACCGTCGTGCCGCCGATGAGCTCATGCATCCGGTCGCTGTCCGTGGGATTGCCGCGCAGCGCCTGCTCGCTCACCTCGAAAACCGGTTCCTTGCCCACCAGCGAGCCGAGGTAGCCACACCACTCCTGGATGCTGACCGTTTGGTCACCGCACCAGTTGACGGTGGTCGCCGGAACCGACGCCACCTCCAGCAGCTTCGGAATGGTCGCGATGATGTCGTCCTCGTGAATCGGGTTGTAGCGTGCGGGTTCACCGGGCGGCACCGGGATCGGGATGCCCGCCAGCATCATCTCCATGTGGTAGAACGGCCACCCGCCGTTGTCGCCGTAGGGGACGTTGAGCCGGGCGATGGTGGTGGGCACCCCGAGGGCCCGCGCCATCGACCGGGCGACGACCTCTCCGGCGATCTTGGAGATGGAGTAGGTGGGAAACAGACACTTGTGGTTGTCGCCGAGGGCGGCGGCCTCGGTTCGCGGATTGTCGTCCGGCGGGTCATAGACGGCGGCCGACGAACAATGCAGAAACGCCTTCGCGTCGCGGCAGTGCGCCATGAGCAGACCCACCGACTCCGCATTGGCGGCTAGGTCTTTGTCCCAATTCCCGCTCTTGGCTACCGCCAGGTTAAGGACGTACTCGAAATCGGTTGGCAGACTGGTGAAGTCACCGGCAGCCAGGTTGACCTGCTCGCAGCGGACACCCGCCTTCTCCAGGCCCTCCCGGGCTGCCGGATCGGTGAACCGGGCGATGCCCCATACCTCGTTGTCGGCCGCGAACGCCCGCGCAATGGGGGTCGCGATTTGACCGGTCGGGCCGGTGATCAGGATCTTTGAGCCGCGCATGCGCTGATAGTAGCGACTCAGAGCCCCGGTTGGTCGTCGATGATGCCGAGCCAGATCTGCGCGACGTCGATGGCGACTTTCTCACTGATGAAGGCGTGCTGCGTCCCGGTGTAGATGTCGCGGAAAGCCCGCTCCAAGCGAGTGCCCTCCCGGATCGAGCTGGTGCCCGCAACCAGGTGGGCCCACTCGGCGCAGCTTCGCGCGATGTCGGTGGCGTACACCGCCGCCACCCGCATGTCCGCGCGCAGCAACGGCGTCAGCTCCTCCCCCGAGGCCACCGCGGCCTCGGCGGTGGTGAACGCGTCGAGCACCAGCAGCCGAGCGGCCCGCCAGGCCGCGCGGTGGTGAGCCAGCCCCTTCTGGAAGGTCGGGCGGCTGGCCAGCGAAGCCATGTCACTCATCCGGAACTTCGTCGCCGCCAGCTCCTGGACGTCATCGAGCATGCTCTTGGCGACGCCCAGCGCCCACGACGCGTGGCCTGCGGCGGTGACCGGCATCAGCCCCATCCGGGTGGCCGGCGACGTCCCGCGATACGGCTCGCGCACGAAGAGCTCGAAGGTGCGGCTCGCCGGCACGAACACCTCCTGGGCGCTGTAATCATAGGAGCCGGTTCCCTTGAGCCCCTGGACAAACCAGCCGTCATTGAAGCTGATCTGATCCCGCGGAATCACCGCGACCCGCATCTCCGGGAAGCCCTCGCTGATCCAGCGCATTTCGCCGTTGTCCATGGGAAAGAACCCGGCCGCGACGTACTGGGAGTGCCCGATGCCCGAGCCGAAGTTCCACGACCCGCTCACCAGGTAGCCGCCATCGACGGCGGATCCCTGGCCGTTGGGAAAGAATTGGCCGCCCATCGTGACGCGGTTGTCGTGCGCGGTGAACACCTCGGCGAAACCCTCGTCGGGCAGGTACGCCGCGGCGGCGAAGGAGGACGGCAGGTTGGCGATGCCGACCCAACCGAAAGAGCCATCCTGCCAGGCCATTTCGATCCAGGTCTCGATCATCTCGGTGAACGACGGTTCCGCACCTCCCGCGGGGGCTGGGTTGAACGCGGACATCAGCCCGCTCGCCCACATCTCGTCGACGATCGCCGGGGTGAGGGTGCGCGCCCGCTCGGATTCTGCGGCCTCGGCGCGCACCAGGTCGCGCATCCCGCGGGCAAGCGAGACAACCCGGTCATCGGTGTCGGCTATCGACGTCATTCACCTGTCCCATCATCGCGACGGCATCAGCGGGAAACTGATATCGGTGACCGTACCAACCGCTTTCCGTTCCAAAAACGAAAATCGCGCCGCCGAATGCGAGAGGGCAGCATGATCAACACCATTGCCACGGTTGTCGTGGTAGCGCTCGGTTTGCACATCCTGGTCAAGTTCGCCTTTTTCGCGCTGCCGTATCGCCGGCGTCGCGCCTTGCTGGACAAGCAATACAGCGGCAGGGCTTCGGCGACGACCGCCTCTGATCGCGTGCTGCTGGGCTTCACCGTCGCAATCGCCGTGCTCGTGTTCTGGCGCGGTGTGGACTCCGTCAGTTTCCTTGGCGGATTGTGGATCGGTGCGACGCTCATCCAGTTGTACTTCCACCAGTTCCACCGCCCGGTACCGCCCGAGCGTGCCGCTCCATCCCAGACATCGCCGATCAAAGAAATGTCGTACGCCATCCAGGACGCGCCGTGGCGGCCGTGGCCTCAATTACTCATGCTGTCGGCACTGGTGGGGGCGAGCCTTATCGGGCTGTTCTGGAAGTGATGGCCGTGCAGCGGTCCGCGGAAGTTGCCGCGCCGCGGTCAGGTCTCGCCCTACCGTGGGGGACGTGCGGTGGATCGTGGACGGGATGAACGTGATCGGGAGCCGCCCGGACGGGTGGTGGAAGGAACGCGGTGGCGCCATGGTCGCATTGGTGGAGCACCTCGACCGATGGGCGGCCACCCATGGGGACCGCGTGACGGTCGTGTTCGAGCGGCCGCCGTCGAGCGCCATTCCCGCATCGGTGATCGAGATCGCGTACGCGCCCCGGGCGGCCGCGAACTCCGCCGATGACGAGATCGTCCGCCGCGTCCAGGCCGACCCCCAGCCGCACGACATTCGGGTGGTGACGTCCGACAATGGGCTGAGCGATCGCGTAGTCGGTCTGGGCGCCTCGGTCCACCCCGCTGCGAGCTTCCGCGACCTCATCGACCCCCGAGGACCGCGAGCCTCATGAACGCCGGCCGCAGCGGCGCCGCAGTGAACCGCGTTTGCGCAGCCGCCGGGATCGACATCCCGATCATTCAGGCGCCGATGACCTATATCGCCGGTGCCCAGCTGGCCGCCGCGGTGTCCAACGCGGGCGCGCTGGGCGTCATCGAGACCACATCCGAGCAGGGCCGGGCCGACCTGCGGCGAGTCCGCGACCTCACCGACCGTCCGGTGGGCGCGAACATAGCGCTGATCATGAACCGCGACCCGGCCACCGTGGATCTGTTGGTAGCCAACGACATCCGTTTCGTCACCACATCGGCCGGCGATCCGGCGCTGTTCATCGGCCGGCTCCACGATGCCGGCATCACCGTGTTCCATGTGGTGGGCACCCTCGCTGCGGCCCGGAAAGCGGTCGACGCCGGAGTGGACGGGCTCGTGGTTGAGGGCGTCGAGGGCGGCGGGTTCAAGAACCGATTCGGTGCGTCGACCATGGTGCTGCTGCCGCTGGTGGCGGCCGAGGTCGACGTGCCGATCGTGGCGGCGGGAGGGATTTGCGACGCGCGCTCGATGGCGGCCGCCTTCGTTCTCGGCGCCGAGGGCGTGCAGATGGGCACGCGGCTGCTGGCCTCGGCGGATTCTCCGGTGCACGGCAACCTCAAGCGGGCGGTCGTCGCCGCCGATGAAACCTCCACCGTGCTCCTCCCCCTCGACGGCAAACGCATGATGCGGGTGATCCGGACGGCCGCCGCCGAAAGGCTGGACACCGCAACGTCTTCCGGCGACGGCGCCGCGGCGCTGCAACGGGTGCAGCGGCTGTATTTCGACGGGGACATGGACGCCAGCGTCGCCAACACCGGTCAGGTGGCAGGGCGGATCCAGGACACCCCGCCGGCCGCCGAGATCATCGAGCGGATGTGGGCGGGATGCGGCGAAGCGCTGGCGGCCACCGCGGACCGACTCGGGTCGCCGGGGGTTAGCTCGGGCGACTCCTGACGTCGAAGACGACCTGTTCGCCTTCGACCTTGGAACAGCTCACAGCGCCGGGCATTGGCAGCGCGCAAACAGCGCCTGGACGCGCGCTCGGGCAAACGCTGTCGGCGGACCGGGTCAGCCCGCCGCGGCCAGTGCCGCGTCGTAGTCGGGCTCCTGGGCGATCTCGGGGACCAACTCGGTGTAGGTGACCTTCCCGTCGGCGCCGACCACGACGATGGCCCGGGCCAGCAGACCGGCCATCGGCCCGTCGTTGATGGTGACGCCGTAGTCCTCGCCGAAGCTGCTGCGGAACGCCGAGCCCGTCTTGACGTTGTCGATGCCCTCCGCCCCGCAGAACCGCGCGAACGCGAACGGCAGGTCTTTCGACACGCACACCACCGTGGCCCCGCTGGCGGCGGCGCGCTCGTTGAAGGTCCGGACGCTGGCCGCGCACACCGGCGTGTCCACGGACGGGAAGATGTTGAGCACCACGGCTTTACCGCCAAGCTGGTCGCTACTGACCGCCCCCAGGTCGCCGCCGGTCAGGCTGAAGGCCGGCGCCGGGGATCCCACGGCAGGCAGCTCGCCGACGGTGTTGATCGGGTTTCCACGCAACGTTATCTGTGCCATGCGGACAGTCTGCCAAGCCCGCCGAGCATGCCATAGGCCAGGTCCCCATGTCCTAATTGGTGGGTTACAGGGCGTAGACGACATGCCGGGCCGTGCCGAACACTTGAGTTCATGACTCGCAAGGTCGTCATCGCCGGCTTTCCCGGCGTGCAGGCGCTCGACGTGGTGGGACCGCACGACGTCTTCGCCGGTGCATCGCTGCTGACCGGGGGCGGGTACGACGTTGTGGTGGGCTCGGTCGACGGGCAGGCGATCACCACACCGACCGGGCTGGGCTTCGTCGCGGCGCCGCTGCCGGACCCGAACGATCCCAGCGAGAAGATCGACACGGTGGTGCTGCCCGGCGGCGGAGGTGTCGAGGCGGCCCGGTCGGATGCCGAGCTGATCGGCTGGATCAAGGCCGTCGCCGGAAACGCCCGCCGCGTGGTCACCGTCTGCACCGGCGCGTTCCTGGCGGCCGAGGCGGGCCTGCTGGACGGGCAGCGGGTCACCACACACTGGGCCTTCGCCGGGCGGTTGGCCCGTGAATTCCCGGCGATCGACGTCGACGCCGATCCGATTTTCGTTCGCAGCTCGGACACCGTATGGACGGCCGCGGGTGTCACCGCGGGGATCGACCTGGCGCTCTCGCTGGTCGAAGACGACCACGGCACCGAGGTTGCGCAGACGGTCGCCCGCTGGCTGGTGCTGTATCTGCGCCGCCCCGGCGGGCAGACGCAGTTCGCGGCGCCGGTGTGGATGCCGCGCGCCAAACGGAACGCGATCCGCGCGGTGCAGGAGGCCATCGAGGCGGAACCGGGCGGCGAGCACAGCGTCGACGAGCTGGCCCGCCGCGCGGCGATGAGCCCGCGGCACTTCACCCGCGTGTTCACCGCGGAGGTCGGCGAGGCGCCCGGCCAGTACGTGGAGCGCATCCGCACCGAGGCCGCACGCCGTCAGTTGGAGGAGACCGACGACACCGTCGTCGCGATCGCCAGCCGCTGCGGCTTCGGCACCGCGGAAACCATGCGGCGCAACTTCCTTCGCCGGGTCGGCATTCCGCCGGACCAGTACCGCAAGGCCTTCGCCTGACACTGACGCCTGAAACCGAAAGGACGACACCATGAACCAGATCGCGATCGTGACCTATCCGGGATTCACCGCGCTCGACATGATCGGCCCGTACGAGGTGCTGCGCAATCTGCCGGACACCGAGGTGCGGTTCGTCTGGCACGAGGCGGGGCCGATCACCGCGGACTCCGGTGTGCTAGTCATCGGGGCCACCCATTCGCTGGCCGAAACACCGTCGCCCGACGTGATTCTGGTGCCAGGCGGCCCGTCGACCCCGGTGCATGCCCGCGACGAGGCGCTGCTGGACTGGCTGCGGCGGGCGCATCGGAGCGCCCGATGGACGACGTCGGTGTGCTCCGGGTCGGTGATCCTTGCGGCGGCCGGGCTGCTCGAAGGCCGGCGCGCGACGTCGCACTGGCTGACCGTCCCGGCCCTGATGGCCTTCGGCGCCGTTCCGGTGGGCGACGAGCGAATCGTGCACCAGGGCGACGTCGTCACCTGCGCGGGGGTCTCGGCGGGACTCGACATGGCGCTCTGGCTGGCCGGCGAGATCGGCGGCGAAGGTAGGGCCAAGGCGATCCAGTTGGCAATCGAATACGACCCTCAGCCGCCGTTCGACTCCGGCCATCTGTCGAAGTCGTCGGCGACCACGAAGGCGGCCGCGACCGCGCTGCTGTCCAGAGACAGTGTGAAGCCGGCCAACGTGAAGGCGGCCACGATGCTGGCGTGGGAGCAGGCGCTGGCGGCCGTGCGGTCGCGGCGGCGGGGGCGACAGCCGGTGACCAGTTAGTCAGGCGCCGGGCTGCAGGATTTCGTCGGACGCGAGCCGGCCGCCGGCCTGCAGCCAGGCGGCCACCACCCCGGGCGCATCCCGGTTGGGGTTGTAGATGTCCTCCTCGCTGGAGAACAACCCGTCCCCCGCGTAGACCAGCCGAGTCCAGTTCGGAAACCAGAAGGGTTCGCCCTTGGGGTCCGTCGGATGGTCGAGCAGATTCTTGATCATCACGACGACGGCGTCGTTGTCTTCGTCGTAGGCGGTCCAGTCGGACGGAAATCGCATGTGCGGGAACGGTGCCATGACCGCGACGATCCAGTCCCGCACCGCCTCGCGGCCATGAAACACCCCGTAGTGGTGTTCGGTGTAGACGACATCCTCGGTGAAGAGATCGGCGAACGGTCGCCAGTCGCCCGAGGCGCTGCACCCCTCCACTACCCGCGTGTAGTTCTCGACGGCTTGCTCGATTTCTGCCCTGGTGAATTTGCCCATGGCGGACACACTAGAACGTGTTTCGGTTACAGGTCGCTCGTCTGGATAGGGATATGGCATGAACGTCTTGAAGTTGTTCGATCTGCGCGGCAAGCGGGCGCTGGTAACTGGGGCATCCAGCGGCATCGGCCAAAAGGTGGCGCAGGCATATCTGCAAGCGGGCGCCGACGTCGCCATCGCGGCGCGGCGAGCCGAGGGTCTGGAACGGGTGGCCCGGGAGATCGCGGCTGACGGCGACGGCAAGGTTGTGCCCGTTCGCTGCGACGTGACCCAACCCGATCAGGTGACCGAGATGCTGGAGCTGGTGAACGCGGAGTTGGGTGGCGTCGACATCGCGGTCTGCAACGCCGGCATCATCACCGTGAACTCGATGCTGGACATGTCGCCCGAAGAATTCGAGCGGATCCAAAGCACCAATGTCACAGGCGTTTTCCTTACTGCGCAAGCGGCGGCCAGGGCGATGGTCCGGCAGGGCCATGGCGGCGCGATCATCACCACGGCCTCCATGTCGGGCCACATCATCAACGTGCCGCAACAAGTGGGCCACTACTGCACGTCCAAAGCGGCGGTAATTCACCTGACCAAGGCCATGGCCGTGGAGTTGGCTCCGCACAACATCCGGGTCAACAGCGTTAGCCCGGGCTACATCCTGACCGAACTCGTGGAGCCGTTGACGGAATATCACCGGCTGTGGGAGCCGAAGATCCCGCTCGGGCGGATCGGCCGCCCCGAAGAACTGATCGGCCTGTACCTCTACCTGGCGAGCGAGGCTTCCAGCTACATGACCGGTTCGGACGTCGTGATCGACGGCGGCTACACCTGTCCGTAGGTCATGCGACGACGACGCGGCGGCCGAAACGGGCTCGCACGCCGGGCGAGAACAGCGCCCGCAACGGTTCTCCCGCCGGGCGAACCATGCTGGCCGCCACCAGCTCGTCGTGCATGTCGACGACGTCGGCCGCGTGCAGTGGCCAGGTTTCGTGTTCGTTGGGTATCCACCAGGTGTGGCCGGCGGTGCGGGTGTGCGCGCCCCATCGGGCGGTGAGCCAGATTTCCAGCGGTGTCGGTTTCACCGGGGCGCCGATGGCGACCTCGATTCGGCTGCGCAGGCCGCGGCGGGGCCACCGGCGCACGCTGTCATAGGTGATGCGGTCGCCGTGCCGTTGCGTCCGCATCTTCGCCCAGGTGTAGGGGACGCCGAGGCCGACCCGGGTGACCGGCACGACCGCGAGACGCGCCGTCTCCAGCGACCGGAACAGCACGCCATGCCTGCCGGCGTCGTCGACCGAATACAGCCGGACATTCGTCTCCGGGAAGCTGCCGAAGTACGGAAGTCGCAGCACCGAGCCAACTTTGGTGCTGTCCATGACGAATGGGACCAACCCGACGTAGGTCATCCCGTCGGCGAAGACGTCGGGCCGGGTACCTGGCGGGTACATCGTCTCGACGGCGTCGGGCCGCACCGGCCAATGGATGAAAGTCAGGTCCCGCCAGCACTGGTCGAAGGCGATGGGACCGCGAAGCGGCGGCGGGATCACCGGGTATCCCTCGAGGCCCTGGCCGTCGCCGGGTTCGGGCGCCGGCGCCCCGGGAGCCGTCGTCATCCCTCCAACTCCCCAAATACCTTTCGTTCGATGCCGGCTTGCGTGGTGGCCGGCAAGACGACGAGGCCCTCGAGTTCCTGACGCGCCAACTCATAGGCCTGCCGTCGTTCCTGCGCTGTCGCGGCGGCATCCGACGCCACGCGTAACAGATTCTGAGCGCGCGCGATCCGCTGCTGGTCCGCCCTGGAGAAGTCGGTGCGGCGTCTGCGTATCGCTTCCGTCTCGGCGGCGTGGAAGGCGGTCACGTAATCCTCGACGGCGGCCCGGTACTGAGCGGCGGTGTCGCGGTCGTCGAGGAGGTCTTCGGCCTTGGTCGGGCGCAGGAAGTCGGCGCGGAGCTTGGCTTTGTGGAAGGCGACGGTGAGCGGATCGCGCATGTCCGTCATGAGCGGAAAGTCGAGCAGTTTGGCCACGTCGAGTTCATACTCGAGCCAGCGGGCGTCGGTACGGCTGTGCTCCTCGAGGACGCGGCGCAGCGACCGCCACTGCGCGACGTGATTGTCGCCGGTGTCCGGTGTTTCCGTCCGCTCGATCCGCGGCGGTTGTTCGGCCGGCCGACGGTTGGCGCTGAACGCTCGCACCGCGGCGATTGTCGCCCCGGCCAGGGGCAGGATCACGATCAACAGCTCCGCCAACCGGATGAGTAAACCCACACGGCCAGGATGCCACTCGCGCAGCGGCTACAGAATCCCGAAGCCGCGCAGGGCTTTTATCCCGAACCAGATCCCGAAAACCACCCCGGCGACGATCAGGATGGGCCGGTCGTGCGCCTGCAGCCAGCGCAACGCCCGGTCCAGGAGGGAGCGTGACCGCTGCGGAGAAAATGCCGCCGCACCCACGATGCTCAGATTCACGCTCGCCGCAAGCGCCACGAAGAGAACGTATGAACCGATATTGGCGGGCCTGCTGAGGTTCGCATCGCCGATGACGCTGATCGCCGCCAGCGTGAATACCCAGGCTTTCACCGACACGGTGATGACACCGGCGCCGATGAGGAAGGCCTTGCCGGGCGTGGCCGACGTCAGCGCGGTCATCCACTTCGGTGGCGGGGCGTTGGGATCATCGTCGCTGAACAGCTCTCGCGCCGCGGTAACCAGAAACAGCAGGGCCACCACCAACAGCACGGTCGACACGATCCAGTGGTGTGGGTGATTCGAGTCGGCTTCGCGCTTTCCCCAATGCAGAATCGTGCCGAAGATGAGTCCTTGCAGCAGGCGTGTGCTGACGTGCCCGGCCACCCAGGCGCCGGCCGCTCGCACACGCGACGGGGTGCCCAACAACATGATCGTGATGACGATCTCGATCGGTTCGAGTGCGCAGCCAAGGATCAATGGGACGAGGCTGCCCCACATGGCGAGCACTATTGCGCTCCCAGCGCCGCGCGCATCTCCGCCTCGGCGATCGCCGCGGCCAGATCAGCGGGCTGTGGGCGCACGGTGGCGTCGATTCGGTCGATACGCCCCGTGAAGCGGAAGTCGTGCCCGTACGGCGCAACCGGGGAGCTGGTGTCGGTGCCGACGTCCAAGGTCTCGCCGCTCATCGAGAACCGGAACGGCACCGTCCGCTCGACGCGGCTGCCGGCGACCACGGCGTCATCGACGCGCAGTGACACCGAGGCGCCCTTGCCCAGTCCACCGCCGTCGTAGTCGAACGAAAGCCCCAGTGCGACTGGGCCTTCCGGTAGTGGTTCGGGGGCTTTCACGGTGGTTAGCTCGTGACCGACGTAGTTGTAGGAAAAATGCGGAATCCCGTCCTGCAGGTACAAACTCCACCCGGCCATCGCCCCGCCCATGCTGATTACCACGCCCCGACCGCCGCCCTTAGGTATGGTCAGCTGCGCCCGCAGCTCGAACGAGGTGCTGGTGTAGCTCAGCGTCACGGGTTCGGGGATCCGCACTTGCCCGGCGTAGTAGGTGACCGAGGTGCGCTCGCCCAGCAGGCTTGGCCGGTTGGCGGGCAGCGCGCGGGCCAGTGTCGCGTCGCTGAGCGGGTAGACGTCGTATTTGCGCGCTTCGGTATCGAAGACGGCCTGCAGTTCCGCGAGCTTGTCGGGGCATTGTGCGGCAAGGTCGACGCCTTGGCTGAAGTCACCCGCCAGGTGGTAGAGCTCCCAGCGTTCAGCATCCCCGAATGGGGTTGCCCGTTGGGTGCGGACCCAGGGCAGTCGACCGTGAAAGCATGAGGCGATCCAGCCGTCGTGGTACACGGCGCGATTGCCGAAGATTTCGAAGTACTGCGTGGTTCGCCGACTGGCCGCGGTCGCGTCGTCGAACGAGTACCGCATGCTGACACCTTGGATCGGCTTCTGTTCGACGCCGTTGACGCGCGCCGGCATCTCGATGCCAGCGGCTTCGAGGATCGTGGGGACGATGTCGATGACGTGGTGGAACTGGCTGCGCTGCTCGCCAGCCGCCGTGATGCCCTGCGGCCAGGAGATCGCCAGCCCGTTACGGGTTCCGCCGAAATGCGACGCCACTTGTTTCATCCACTGAAACGGTGCGTCGAGCGCCCACGCCCAGCCGACGTTGTAATGGTTTTCGCACCGGGGGGTGCCGAAGTCGGCGATGTGAGTCAGCAGCCATTCGGGGTCTTCCGGCAGGCCATTTTGAAATGCCGGTGAGCTCCACGCACCGTGTATCGTTCCTTCGGCGGACGCGCCGTTGTCGCCGCACAGGTAAATGAATAGCGTGTTGTCCCATTGCCTCAACTCGTCTATGGCGTCGATGACCCGCCCGATCTGGGCGTCGGTGTGGGCCAAAAATCCTGCGTAGACCTCCATCAGGCGGCGGGCCACCGGCTTGTAGCGATCGTCGTAGTCCGCCCATGCGGGTATTTGCTCGGGTCGTGGCGTCAGGCGGGCACCGGATGGAATGATGCCCATTTCAAGCTGGCGGGCATATGTTCGCTCCCGCAAGGCATCCCAGCCGTCGTCGAACTGGCCGGCGAAGCTATCCGACCATTCCGGCCATACCTGGTGGGGACTGTGGGTCGCGCCGGGCGCGAGGTACAGAAAGAACGGCTTGTCCGGTGCCGAGGTCTTCTGCAGCCGGATCCAGTCGATCGCCTTGTCGGCGAGGTCTTCGGTCAAGTGGTAGCGGTCGCGGCCGAGGTACGGCTCCACCGGTGTGGTTTGGTCGTAAAGCGCGGGTTCGTACTGGGAGGTGTCCCCGCCCAGGAATCCGTAGAAGCGCTCGAAGCCGAGTCCAGTTGGCCAGCGGTCGAACGGTCCCGCGGGGCCGATCTCCCATGTCGGCGTGAAATGTGCCTTACCGAACAAAGCCGTGCTGTAGCCGCTCATCCGCAGCACCTCGGCGACGGTAGCTGTGCTCTGCGGTATCACGCTGTCGTAACCCGGTAATCCGTAGGCGATCTCGCAGATGGTGCCCATGTGCGCGCTGTGATGGTTGCGCCCGGTCAGCAGGGCGGCGCGCGTCGGAGAGCACAATGCGGTGGTGTGGAATTGGTTGTAGCGCAACCCGGCACCGGCGACACGGTCGAGGGCCGGTGTCGCAACGGGGCCGCCGAACGTCGTTGCGGCGCCGAATCCGACGTCGTCCAGCAATACGACCACGACGTTGGGCGCCCCGGCCGGCGGGTGGACGATCGAGGGTTTGATCGGTGTGGAATCGCCTGCAGAGGGGCGGATGACCCCGCTGAAACGTTCATTGCCGCGGGGTAGGTCGGCCATCGCGCCTCCTGATGCTGGTTAAGCTGGTTCCCGGCCGTCCCCCATGCAACTTCGGCGCTTTCACCGTAGCGGGCGGCGAATTCTCGTCGGCATCACGTCTGCGGTCGCACTCCGAGGACGTCGCGAAACAGCGCCTGCCGCAACGCGAGTTCGCGCGGGTCACTCCAGAGGTGAAAACCCAGCCGGTTCATGACGTACGCGAAGCCGATGCCGGTGTCAGGGTCGGCGCAGCCGAAAGAGCCGCCGAAGCCGGGAGTCCCGAAGGCGCGTCCCGAAGAACCGAATGCGAAGTGCGGCAACGGTTTACAGAAGCCCAGCGAATACGCCACGTCGACGTTCATCACCTTGTCGCGGATGCCCTGGCTCGGCGAGAGCGCCGGCGCCGTAAGGGCCGCGACGGTGTCGGCGCCGAGGCCGAGCTCGGCTCCCCCGGTTGCCGCGCTGCCGTACATGCGCGCCACCGACCGGGGGGTGCCGATGCCGTTGGCCGACGGAATCTCGACCGCCCGAACGTCCTCGCGGTTGTAGTCACCGTTGAACGGGTTGACGCCGCGCGGGACCGCGATCGCGCGGGCGGTCAGGCCGACCGGGTTGAGCGAGGCGCCCACGAATCCCGGTGGCATGACGTTCAGGTGTAGCAGCGTTTCGGCGCGCACCCAGTTGTGCACGTGCGCGACCCGCTCGCGGTTGACCGAATCCGGCAGGCCGATGTGCAGGTCGAGCCCCAGCGGCCGGACGATTTCGTCGGCCATGAAGCGGCCCAGCGTGCGGCCGGCCGGGTCCGTCCGGCGGATCAGCTCGGATTCGTACCAGCCCAGCGTGATCGCGTGGTAACCGTGCCGCGAACCCGGTCGCCACGCCGGCGCCTGCGCCGCCAGGATGGGTGAGAGCCTGGCCGGGTCGGCGACGTCGGCCAGCGCCGGCTTCGGTTTGAGCGCGCACAGGCCGGCCTGATGCCCCAGGAGTTGGCGGACCGTCACGTCGCCCTTGCCCGCCCGCGCGAATTCCGGCCAGTAATCGGCCACCTTGGCGTCATAGGAGATGAGTCCTCGGGACACCGCGACGGCCACGACCAGGGCGGCGACCCCTTTGGTCGTCGAGAACATGTTGACCATGGTGTCGGCCTGCCAGGGTTGTTTGGCCAACCCGTTCCGGTAGCCGCCCCACAGGTCCACGACCTTGACCCCATCGCGGTAGACGGCGACGGCCGCGCCGACTTCAGCACTGTCGCGGAAACTCGCGCGAAAGGCGTCGGCGACCTTTCCATAGCCGGCATCCACGTCGCCGCCGATCAGGTCCGCCGACACCGCAACCTTGAGCACCATCGTCACGCCTCCGAAAGGAGACTAAGCCAGCGGCGGACGCGAGCAGCGCTTTTCGGGCCGTCTCATCCCAGCGGGTCAGTGGGCGCCCAGACTGCCGCTCAGGTACTGGGCGCGGCAGGCCCGGCGCGCCAGCTTGCCGCTGGTGGTGCGGGGAATCGCGCCCGCCGGCAGGAAACACACCTCGGTGACCGGCAGCCCGTGGCGGCGCATGACCGCGGCCCCGATGGCCTCGATGGCCGGCCGCGGGTCGGCGCGGCTGGTGCCCGTCGCCCGCTCGGCGATGATCACGAGTCGCTGATCGGCCTCCTCGCCCGGCACGGCGAAGGCGGTCACGTATCCGCGCCGCACCAGCGGGGACGCTTCGGCGACGGTCGCCTCGATGTCCTGCGGGTAGTGGTTGCGGCCGCCGATGGTGACCATGTCGGCGGTCCGACCGGTGACGTAAAGCTCGCCGTCGACATAGGTGCCCAAGTCCCCGGTCCGCAACCACGGGCGATCGAGGAGCGAGCCTTCGGCGTGGCTGGCGTCGGCGAGCCGCGATCGCAACCGGGCGCCGAACGCTCGCCCGGTTTCGTCGGGCAGTCCCCAGTAGCCCCGGCCGACATTGTTGCCCTGCACCCAGATCTCGCCGACCCGGCCGTCGGGCAGTTCGGTCCCGGTGGCCGGGTCGACGATTACGGCCCATTCGCTGCGGCCCACCTGGCCGCAGGAGACCTGTGCCACGGCTTCGGGGTCGTCCGGCGCGACCCGCACCGCGCGACCGGCGCCCAGTTCCTCGCGGTGGAAGTAGGCGGGGGTCGCCTCGGCGGTGGGCGCGATGGTCGCGACGAACAGGGTGGCCTCGGCAATGCCGTATGAGGGCTTGAACGCCGTCGGTGGCAATCCGTACGGGGAGAACGCCTTGTTGAAGGCGGTGATCGCCTCGATGCGGACGGGCTCGGACCCGATGATCAGCACCACCTTGCTCAGGTCGACATCATCGCCCGGCGCGGGCACTCCCCGCTGGGCGGTCCATTCGTAGGCGAAGTTCGGCGCCGCGGTGACGGCCCGGCCTGTCTCGGCCGACAGGGCTTTGATCCAGCGTTGCGGCCTGCGGACGAACGCGGCCGGCGACATCAGCGTGGAGTGTCCGCCGTATACCGCCGGGAAGCCGATCATCGATAACCCCATGTCGTGGTAGAGCGGCAACCAGCTCACGCCGTGGGTGTTGCGGTCCAACAGGTCAATCGAAAGGATCATCTGCACGAGGTTGGTGCCGACCGCGCGGTGCGTGATCTCGACGCCGACCGGGGGCCGCGTCGAGCCCGATGTGTACTGCAGGTGAGAGACGTCGTCGTGGCGTAACTCGGTGCGGGCGAACGAATCCCGATCCGAGTCGGGGATCTCGTCGATGACGATGACCCGGGGCCGGTGCGGTTGCGGGAGGGTGCTCAAGAACTCCTCGACCGCGTTCCGCGCCGCCGATGTGGTCAACACGGCCGTCGGCCGCGAATCGCGCAGGGCGGTGTTCAGGCGTTGCGCGTGGCCGGGCAACTCGGGCGCGAACAATGGCACCGCAATGGTTCCCGCCTTGATCGCCGCATAGAACCCCATCACGTAGTCGAGGCTCTGCGGCGCCAAGACGGCGACCCGCTCACCATGGCCGGCGACCTGTTGGACGCGCGCGCCGATGGCTTCCAGCCGGACACCGAACTGGTTCCACGTCACCTCTTCGACGAGTCCGTCGGCCGAACGGTTGAAGTCCAAGAAGCGGTACGCCACGGTGTCACCGACGTTCGCGATGTTGCGGTCGATGAGCGAGATCAGCGTGACGTCCGGCGGCACCACGATGTTGCCCTGGGCATCCAGGCAGTCCTCGATTTCGAGCAGGCCGGGGACGGCTTTGGCGCGCTGCCGGGAACCGAACTCCATGGCCCCACTGTAGGCACCGCCGCCGTGCCGCGGACGTGTTCGTCGGCACGCCAATCGAATTCGCGAGTCGGCGCCAGCCCGTCGGCGACCTTCGTGCGCCCTCGTCGCGGCGCCCACGACGTGAGCGGTAGCCTACGCGCGGGCGGCATGTGGGTCGTTGATGATTGCACCGGGAGTTGGCCATGTCAGGCAGGACGTTTTCATTCGAGATCAACCGCACCAGCACCGCGCCCGCCGCGACGCTGTTCCGGCTCGTGACCGACGGCGCCAACTGGTCGAAGTGGGCGAAGCCCATCGTCGTCCACTCGAGCTGGGCCCGGCAGGGCGATCCCGCGCCCGGTGGGATCGGGGCCGTCCGCAAGGTGGGCATGTGGCCCGTGCTGGTACAGGAAGAGACCGTCGAGTACGAGCAGGACCGCCGGCACGCCTACAAGCTCGTCGGTCCCCCGACTCCGGCCAAGGATTACTCGGGCGAGGTGGTCTTCACGCCGAACCCGGCGGGCGGGACCGACATCCGCTGGACCGGCTCGTTCACCGAGGGGGTGCGCGGGACGGGTCCGGTGATGCGGGCCGCCATGGGCGGAGCGGTCCGGTACTTCGCCGGCCGGCTGGTGAAGGCCGCCGAGCGGGAATCGAGCGGCGGGCGCTAGCGCCAGGCGCATGGCGCGTGACGGCCGCGGGAAGCGGCCGCCACGCTTCGATTCACGAGCTACGGGTTGTTGAACTGGTTCTCGTACGTCTGCTGCTGCTGCATGTCCTGATTGAACTGCTGCTGGGCCTGCTCGTTCTGTTGTTCCGCCTGCTGCATGGACTGTTGCAGCTGCTGCTGGTCGAGCTGCTGCTGCAGTTGGGCCTGGTCGTCGTCGTCATCGGCGGCAAAGCCGCCGGAGAAGTTGGGCGGCGTCTGGGGCGATACGGCCACGTCGGTCAGGCGCATCGGTGCCTGCGCCGAGCCGAAGAGGGTGAGCAGGGCGGCGGACGCGGCTCCCGCGATAAGGAGGCGCCCCATTCGTCGCCGGCGGTGGTCAGCGGTGCGGGCGGTCATCCTTCGGTTATGCGTCGAGACTTTAGCTGCCGCCTGGGTGGCGGCTGTTCCCCGAATATGAAGTCCGCCCGCTACTTCGCGTCGACCTCGTCCTGATACTTCTTCGTCATGTGCGCGACCGCGTCCAACTGCGACTGCGCCAAGCCCTCCCTGGCCTGTCCGGCGCGCGCGGCGGCGTCCAGCGTCGGCTGCGCCTGGCCCTGGAAATGCGGCATGACTTCGGCGGCAAACAATTCGGCGGACCGTTTGGTGGCGGCCGGGTTGGCCCACTCGTGGCCCATCTGCAGCATGCAGCCGAACCCGCCGGACTGATCCCACAGCCGCTGAACCTGCTCGCGTGCCCGCTCGGGTGTGCCGATCACGCCCGCCCCGTTTTCGTTGATGACGTCGATCATCTCGTCCAGCTGGTCGCCGGGCATCGTCATCTGCGGGAAGGCGGCCACCTTCTGGAAGTACCGGAACCACGGCTCGATGCCGAACTTGACCTCTTCCCGGGCCTGCTTTTCCGTTTCGGCGAGGTGGAACAGGCCGACCAGGCTCCAGTTCCTGCGGTCGACCTGCGTGCCGAAGGCCGCCGCGCGCTCCTCGACGATGCCCCAGTGATACGAGAGCGCGTTGAAGCCCTCGACGGTCAACGTCGCCCCGATGGAGAGCAGGCCGATGCCATGCTTGCCGGCCAGCCGCGCACCCGTCGGCGACGCGACGGCGGCGACCGACAGCGGAATTCCGCCGTCCGAGTACGGGGCAAGCTGCAGCTTGGCGTCGAACAGCTGGTGTGTGGCCGTCTTGGCGCTCACGGTCTCCCCCGCCAGCAGCCGGACGACGATGTCGAGGTTCGTTTCGAGCAGCTCGCGGGTGTCCGTGGGGGTGAGCCCTATCATCGACGAGTCGCTGGGCAGTGAGCCCGGGCCCACGCCGCCGATGATCCGGCCGTGGGTCAGGTGATCCAGCAGCATCAGCCGGTCGGCGACCCAGAGCGGGTTGTGGTACGAGAGCGAAATGACCCCGGTGCCAAAGCGAATGCGTTTGGCGCGCTCGGCCGCGGCCGCGATGAAAACCTCGGGCGAGCTGATGATCTCGCTACCGGCCGAGTGGTGTTCGCCCATCCACACTTCGTCGAAGCCGAGGGCATCGAGGTGCTCGATGAATTGCAGGTCGCGTTGCAATGCGAGCGTGGGGTTCGTACCGGCCCGATGGAACGGGGCGATGAAATATCCAAACCTGAGCTTCGCCATTGAAGTCCCCTTGCAGCCGAGTTGCGCAGAACCATAACCCGAATGCGATGCCCGGCCTAGGGCGTTGGCGCCGCCGAGTTCGGCGAGACCGAGTTTTCAGCCGGCGGGGCCAGGTAATCCCGGCCCCGCCGACTACGGGAACAAGTCTCTGTCGCGGTGTGTTGCGGCGGGCTCAGCGTGCGGACGTCAGTAGCCGCCGCAGACGTTGCCGACGCACCCGCCGCCGCCACCCGGGCCGCCGCCGCCACCGCCGACACCGGGGATGCTGCCGCCTCCGCCGCCGGGGCCGCCGCCACCCGTGGGACCGCCGGGAACGCCGCCGCCACCGCCGCCCGGACCACCGCCACCGGTCGGTCCGCCGGGAACGCCGCCGCCACCGCCGCCGGGGCCGCCACCGCCCGTCGGGCCGCCCGGAGCGCCGCCGCCACCACCGGGCGTGGACGGAGCCACGCTGGACGACGGCGTGGTCGTCGGGGTGGTGCTGCTGCTACTCGGCCCCTTATTGCCGCCGCCGCACCCGACCGCAAGCACGAGCATCGCCGCACCACCGAAGAGCGCGACCGAAGTCCTGGCTGCTGATGTCATCGAAGTCCCCAATCCCCACTTGCGCCACGGCAACTGGTTCTTTCTCCTTACCCCGGCGCGCACCCGGGCAAACGGGATTCGATGCGGGACTTCTGCCCGGAAACGCCGATGGCCCATCCCGCCGGGGATGGGCCATCGATACACGCGGTTCGGCTAGCAGTCGAGACCGGACACGCAGCCGGCAAGCGTAGCCGAGTGGACGCCGGCTCCGGCTGCATCAGGCGGGGCCGGCGCGACGCGGGACGACGAGTGCGCGGCCGGCGCCCCCGCGCCGCCCGTCGGGCCGGCACTTACTCCGCCGAATACCACCGCCAACATCACCGCGGTCATCCCGCCGAACACGGCAGCCGCCCTGTGGTTTTGCACCTTCATCAGCCGCTCCTTCCGGTCCCAGCGCGTCTACGAGGATGGCGCGCAGCCATACCACAAATCTACACCTGTGCAATTATTGCAACAAGACAGATTGCGTCGGTTACGGCTTGGGTCACCCGCGGGCGCACCGCGGGGGCTGTGATCGTGCCGCCGGAAGAGGAAAGCGCGACAGAGTGGCCGCGTTAGGAGCCGATGGCCCATCTCGGGCTAATGGGCCATCGGCGAGCCAAATCGTATCCTCGGACAACAGTTGCAGTGCGGGAATTTGCTGCATCGGGAATAAGAAATTTTCTTATTCGTAAATTGGATACCGCGTTCGGCGCATCAGCAACTGCACTCAGCCCTGCGCCACGTGGGCGAACGGCATCCGCTCTCTAGGCTTCCTTGGTGATCAACTTGCGCAGCGCCACGCGGTCGGGTGTCAGCAGCTCGGCGATGCGCGGCTTGTTCACCTCGGCGACGATGATCTCGCCGACCTCCTGATAGACCTCGCTGAAGATCCCGTGGGACTTCATCTTCTCGGTCTGGTAGAGGTTGTCCTCGGTCGGCGTGACGTAGTAAACCGCGTCGGCCTTGAACCGGTGCACCAGCCAGAGGTGAATCAGCGTCATCAGGCGCTTCTGGCGCAGCTTCTCGGCGAAGGTGTTCTGGTCACGCACCTGCAGGATGCTGCGGCCGTGCCGGTCCTTGATGGGATCGACGACGACGTTGGCCAGCTGCTCGTCCCCGTTGCCGTAGATGCCGAGCTCGAGAACGTCCGAACCGGCGCGGCGGGGCCGCAGGGTCACCCGCAGCTTTTCGCCCAGCTGGTAGTTCTCGCTCCACAGCGCCAGCCACTCCTCCAGCAGCTTCTTGGGCACCTCAGTCTGGGCGAGGTGCTGATGCTGGGTAGAGCCCTTGCCCATCGCCTTGGTGGTCGCCGTACGCCCGGACGACGCCTGCAGCGCGGCGTCGCTGCGTGGCCCGCCGACCAGCGTCTGCGGGGTCCGGTAGGGCGACTCGACCAGGCGCATCTTGCGCTGCAGCCGAGCCAGCGCCAGCATGCCGTCCTGCTGCAGCGACGTGGCGAACTCCTCGGCGGCAACACCGTCGATCTGGTGGCCGCCGTAGGTGATGAAGTTGAAGACGAAGCCCATCTTGCCGAGCTCCTCGGGGAAGCGCTTCATCTCATCGTCGGTCATCCCGGTGGTGTCCCAGTTGAAGGACGGAGAGAGGTTGTAGGCCAGCATCTGCTCCGGGAATTCGGCGTGGATCGCGTCGGCGAACTGGCGTGCGTCGGCGAGATCGGCGGTCTTCGTCTCCATCCAGAGGATGTCGGCGAACGGTGCGGCCGCGAGCGACTTGGCGATGGCGTACGGAATGCCGCCGCGGATCTGGTAGTAGCCCTCCGGCGTCTTCGACAACTCCGGGTCCCACGGCGGGTCGACGCCCAGTTCCTTCGCCTTCTCCCGTGCGGTGTAAAGCGATGCGCGCGCCGCGAACTGGCGCCACTCGTCGGGGGTCATGCTCGGCGACTCGTCTTCGGTCTCGCCGAACGAGAGCACCTCCGCGACGGCCTCGCCGTAGGTCATCAACCCCGCGTCGTCCTCCCAGGCGGCCACAAAGCGCGACTCGACCTGGTCGAAGAGGTCGTCGATCGAACCTTGCCCGTCCTCGCGCCGGGCGTTCACCGCGTCGGAGATCAAACTCTGGATGCCCTGACGCTCCAGCCAGGCGGTGGCGGCGCCGTACTCGGAATCGGGCAGAGCGTAGAGCAGGTGGCCGTTGAGTTCCTTGACCCCCAGCTCGTAGAAGCGCCGGACCATCGCCAGGAAACACGCCTTGTACGACGGGATGTCGAGGTTGGTGGCGCCGAGCAGGAACGGCTGATCGCGCTCGTCGGCGCGGCTGTCGATCAGGTTGGCCGCCTCGGCATCGGTGCGGGCGACGATGATGCCGGGCACCTTCATGACGTCGAGCTGGAACCGGGCCGCGTTGAGCCGCTTGATCTGTTCGTCCGACGGCACCAGCACCTTGCCGCCCTGGTGGCCGCATTTCTTGGTGCCCGGGCGCTGGTCCTCGATGTGGTAGCCGGCCACGCCGACCTCGACGAAGCGGCGGATTAGGTTGCGCACGTGCGGGTCACCGCCGTGGCCGGTGTCCGCGTCGGCGATGATGAACGGCCGGTAGTCGTACGCGGGCGTGGTGGCGCGCTGCCGTTCGGTCATGTTCAGTCGCTGGTATTGCTGGTTGCGGTCGGCGGTGAGCAGGGCGCGCACCAGCACCGCCGCGTCGTCGGGCACCTGGCTGAGGGGATAGCTGGCGAGGTCGGGACCCGGGTCCTCGGTGGTGGAGCCCTTGGCCGAGGTCGCCCAGCCGCCGAGGTAGATGCCCTCGATGCCCATCCGCTTCATGGCCACCGCCTGGCCCGGCGAGTAGGGGCCGAACGTCGTGATGCTCTTCTTCGCGGCGAACAGCTCGCGCAGCCGGTCGTAGAAGGCGGCGGCCGCGTTGCGCGCCACCGGGTAGTCGGTCGGGATGGTGCCGCGCTGCTCGACTACCTGGCGGGCCGTGTAGAGACGCGTTATGCCGGCGAAGCGCGGGTCGTCCATGTAGCGCTGCGTGGCGGCGATGTCGTCTTCGAACGATGTCCGGACTTCGGTGTCCGAGTCAATGATGGCCATGGCCCTACGCTCCTCTTCGGCACGATTTCCCTGGACGGAGTCTATCCCCGGAGATGGCCTTTCAATCAGGGGCCGAAAGACCCATGCCAAAACTGTTGCCGGACGCCTGTATCCGCAAGCCGGCGACGGCGTGGCACGGCCGCGGGCCGCCGCCCGGGCGGTCTCGGTGCGCACCGCTTGCGGCGCAACACCTTTCGTACGCAGCCCCGGCTCAGCCGGGGCCGCCGGCCGCGCGCCGGGTCAACCACTCGCGCTGGCGACGGACGAACTCCGCGTCGACCACCCTTCCGTGGCCCGGCACGTACACCGCGTCCGGCCCGCCGACCGCGAGCAGCCGCTCGAGGGTGGCCGGCCACGCCGCCAGATCCGAGTCGGCGTCGATCGCGGGATCGGCGGACTCTTCGACCAGGTCGCCGGTGAACACGACGACCGGGTCGTCGGCTCCCCCGGGAGCCACCACCACCAGATCGGAGGCGGTGTGGCCACGGCCCAGGTGGGCGATCGTCACGGCGCGATCACCGAGGTCGATGGTGGCGTTGAAGACCCCGCGCCGCGGGGGTCGCAACGCCGCGATCGCTCGATCTATCTCCGCGGCGTCGGCGCCGTGGTCCAACGCGTCCTCGCGCATCCGCCCGGTTCCCGACGACAGACATTCGACCACCTCGGGCGCGCAGTAGATGTTCGCGTCGGCAAACACCGAAGAACCCAGCACGTGGTCAAAGTGCTTGTGGGTCAAGACGATATCGCTGGCCGGGCGGCCGGCGAGCCGTCGCACGCCGGCGTCTATTGCGCTCGCCTCGGGCAGCGTCGTCCCGGTGTCGACAAGCAGTACTCCGGTGCTGCCCCACACGAGTCCGACCGTGACATCGCAGAACGGCAGCCGGCAGCGACGCACGCCGGCCGTCAACCGTTCCCAGGCGAGATGCACACCCAGCAAGCTAGCTGAGCATGTCGTAGATAGTTGACGTGTTGGCAGAAGCCGGAGACAAGGCCGGAGAGAAGGTATTCACGATGCGCGCAGTCGTCATCACCAAGCGCGGCGGTCCGTCGGTGCTGCGGGTCGAGCAGCGGCCCGATCCCCCGCCCCCCGGCCCGGGGCAGCTGCGGGTCGCGGTGCGCGCGGCGGGGGTCAACTTCGCCGACCACCTCGCCCGCGTGGGCCTGTACCCCGATGCGCCGAAACTGCCGGCGGTGGTGGGCTACGAAGTCGCCGGGACCGTCGAGGCCGTCGGCGACGGTGTCGATCCGGGCCGCGTCGGCGACCGGGTGCTGGCGGGTACCCGCTTCGGCGGCTATGCCGAGATCGTCAACGTGGCCGCGAGCGACTCGGTGCCGCTGCCGGCCGCGATGAGCTTCGAACAGGGCGCCGCCGTCCCCGTCAACTACGCGACCGCCTGGGCCGCGCTGCACGGATACGGGTCGCTGCGCGCCGGGGAAAGGGTGCTGGTGCACGCCGCGGCCGGCGGCGTCGGCATCGCGGCCATCCAGTTCGCGAAGGCCGCCGGGGCCGAGGTGCACGGCACCGCGTCACCGGCGAAACACGAGAAGCTGGCCGAACTGGGGGTGGACCGGGCGATCGATTACCCCCGTGACGGCTGGTGGCGCGGCCTGGATTTGTACGACGTGGTGCTCGACGCGCTGGGTGGCACCTCGCTGCGCCGGTCCTACGCGCTGTTGCGGCCGGGCGGACGGCTGGTCGGGTACGGGGTGTCGAACCTGCAGCATGGTGAGAAGCGCTCGCTGCGGGCGGCCGCCCCGCATGCGCTGGCGATGCTGCGCGGGTTCAACCTGATCGACCAACTCTCGGAGTCCAAGGCGGTGATCGGCCTCAACATGCTGCGGCTGTGGGACGACCGCGGCACGCTCGAGCCGTGGATCACTCCGCTGGCCAGGGCGCTCGCGGAGGGGACGGTCGCTCCCGTCGTCCATGCGGCGGTGCCCTTCGCCGAGGCGCCGGAGGCGCACCGCATCCTGGCGGCCCGGGAGAACGTCGGCAAGGTCGTCCTGTTGCCGTGAGTTTTTAGCGGCGCCGCAGTGGTTATCTATCTGCCATGGCTGTCACCGAATCCCGCGAAGTCGTCATCGAAGCGACACCGGATCAGATAATGGATGTGCTGTTCGACATTGAAGCGCTGCCCGAGTGGTCCTCGGTTCATCAGAAGGTGGAGGTTCTCGAGCGGGACGATCAGGGCCACCCCCTCAGGTCGAAGCAAGTGGTCAAACTCGTCGGCGTCAGCGACGAGCAGGAGTTGGCGTACACCGTCCACGACGACGGCGTCAGCTGGACTCTGGTCAGTGCCAAACAGCAACGCGCGCAAGACGGTCGCTACACCCTGAAGCCCGACGGAGACTCCACCCGGGTGAGCTTCGACCTCACCGTGGACCTGTTGATGCCGGTGCCCGGGTTCTTGATCAAGCGAGGCTCCAAGAGCCTCATGGACACGGCCACCAAGGGATTGCGTAAACGCGTGCTGGAGCGCAAGGGCGGCAAGTAGGGGCACCCGGCCGTCAAATCCGGCGCTTCCGGATGGTGGCCGCGCGAGCGACACTGTCCGTATGAAACCGACACCCGTGAGCAGCTTTCGGCGGGTCGCATCGATCGCCGGTGCGTTGACGATCCTCGGAGCGGTGGCCGGCTGCGGCGGCCACGGTGACACCCGCATGACGGCGCCGTCGACGCCGAAGGTCACGACGCTTGGGCGGACCGCCCGGGCCGCCCCCGCCGAGGGGCCGTTGAGCATCACCAGCCCAGCGTTCAACGACGGTGCGCCGATCCCGGTGCAGTACACGTGCAAGGGCGCAAACATGGCGCCGCCGCTGACATGGTCGGCGCCGTTGGGGGCGGCACTCGTGGTCGACGACCCGGACGCCGTCAACGGTCTCTACGTGCACTGGGTGGTGGTCGGAATCGGCCCCGGTAGCGGCAGCACCGTCGACGGCCAGACGCCGGCCGGCGCGACCACCCTGCCGAACACCGCCGGAGAGGCCGCATACAAAGGCCCCTGTCCGCCGGCCGGAACCGGCACGCACCACTACCGGTTCACCCTCTACCAGCTGCCCAACGACTACCGGCTGCCCGACGGGCTCGCCGGCGTGCAGGCGGCGCAGACGATCGGCGGCGCGGCAACCGCCCAGGCCCGGCTGACCGGGACGTTCGCGGGCTGAGCGTTAGGCCATCTCGTCGAGCGCCTGATAGCCGGCGTTATAGCCAGGCGTGAAGGTGATGCCGGGACCACCGTGGCATCCCGCACCGCCGAGGTAGAGTCCTTCGATGGGAATCGGAAAGTCGAGGAACCCCTTGGGGCCGGGCCTGTTCGGGCCCATCAAGTCCGGATGCAGCAGCCCGTGGCAGAAGTCGCCCGCGGGCGCACCGAACATCGTGTTCATGTGGTAGGGCGCAAAGGTGATGTGCCGGATCACGATGTCCTTGAAATTTGGGGCCAACCGGGTGATCTTGTCGATAACACGCTGTGCCATAACATTTTTGAGGTGCCCATGGTCGTGGCGGTCGACTTCGACCGGGAAAGCGTAAGCGTAGGCGCTCGCGGCGTGCTTACCGGGCGGCGCCATCCCCGGATCATGCACGGACGGTATCTGCATTCCCATCGACGGGTTGTCCGGGACGATGCCCCGACGACAGTTCTCCCAATGCAGCTGTTGTTCTTCGGGATCGCCGAAGATCCCGACCGACTGCTGCATGCCGTCCTCGTTCAAAAACTCGTAGGGCGGCGCGAATTCGGGCAGCCCGTCGAGGGCGAAGTGGATCTGCACGAAGGAGGCGCGGTGGTCTCGCCCGGAAAGACGTGAAATGAGCTCCCCCGGCACATGTTCGGGGGCGATCAGCTCGGTGAGGGTGACGTCCGGCGCGAGGTTGGAGACCACGATCGGCGCGGTGATCGTCGAGCCGTCACGCAACCGCACCCCGGTCACGGAGCCGCGGTCGACGAGGATCTGCTCCACCTTGCTTCGGAACCGGATCTCACCGCCGTGGGAGACGAAGAGCTCACGCAGGTGTTCGGTGAGCGCGCCGATGCCGCCCTTGAGTTTGGTCATCATCGCCGTGCTGTCGTCCGGTACCGCCAGAGCGAATGCCAGGCAGGTGGCACTGCCCGGAGTGTAGGGGCCGCGGTAGGTGGAGTTGACGGCAAGGAACGCGAGCATCCCCCGCATGACGGCGTGCTTGTCCTTGTCGGGCAGGTAGCGGTCGATGACGTCCATCGCCGAACCGAACAGCATTTCGTGAATGGCGCGGCGTTCGGCGTCGTTCGCCGCGCAGGCGTACATCTCGTCGAGGGTCTTGGGCGGTGTGCGAACGTCGAAGCGGCCCAGCGCCTTTGCGGGTCCCTGGCTCCACCCGATCAGTTCGGCCATGCCCGTGACGGCCTCCATGCCGTGCTTCTCGGCCAGGTGCGTCATCAGCCGCATCGGGTCGCGGTAGAAGATCATCGCCTCCTCGCCGTGGTCGCCGATGTTGGTCGACATCACGTCCGGCTCCACCGTGGGCAGCGTGTCCAGCCCGAGATCCTTGGTGATCTGGCTCGCCGTCGGGAATTGGACGGAGCCGGCGATCTCGTACCGGAAGCCGTCGATCAGTTCGACGGTCGCCGCCATGCCCCCGGCATAGGTGTTGCTTTCCAGGCACAGCGTTCGCACGCCCGCGCGTTGCAGTACCGCGGCCGCGGTCAGCCCGTTGTGGCCCGCTCCCACGACGATCGCGTCGTAGTCCGACATGGCGTCCTCCCTCGATTGGCGCGTGACAAGAATATGTCAGTACTGACACAATCGGAAGATGTCAGTTCTGACAAGTTTCGGCCGGCTGGGATACCATTCCTGGGGGATGAACGCGCCGACGAACCGTCATGAGCTACGCCGACGATCGACGCATGAGGCGCTGCGCCAAGCGGCGTTGAAAAGCTTTGCGCGCAAAGGGTTTACCAATGTCACCGTGACCGAGCTGGCCCGCGAGGCCGGGGTCACCGAACGGACTTTCTTTCGCCACTTCCCCACCAAGGAGGCGGTGCTCTTTCAGGATTACGAGACGCAGCTGGCGTGGCTGGCCGAGGCGCTCGCCGACCGTCCCGCCTCCGAGTCGCTCTTCGATGCGGTGCTGGCGAGCGTCGCGGCCTTTCCGCATGACCTCGAGGTGGTCCGCCAGGCCGCGACGGCCCGCGCGGAGTTGATCAGCGCGGAGCGCATCGCGAGCCATCTGCGCGTCGTGCAGTCGTCGTTCGCCGAGGTGCTGACCGATTTCGTCAGGGATCGCAACCCGGGCGTGGCGAACATCGATCTGCTCGCCGAGGTCACCGGCTCCGCCGTGGCCGCCGCTCTGGTTGTGGCAGTGGAGAATTGGGGCCGCAACGGCTGCATGGGCGACCTCGGCGAACTCGTCGCGTCCAGCCTGGAGCTGCTTCGCTCGGGTTTTGCGCCGCTCGCCTGATCCGTTGAATGTGCGCCCACGGTGGCGACACGCCGAGCAACGCCGCCGTCAGCGCACACTCAAAGCCGTGAGCGCACACTCAAACGCTTGCCGCGCTCTCGACGGCCGCCTCGACGAAGCGGCGCAGCACGGCGTTGCGGGCGCGCGGCAGAAACGCTAGCGAGACGGTGCTCGTGGGGGCTCCGCGCAGTGCGACGAACCGCACGCCGGGGTGGATGTTGCGCCGGACCGCGACGTCCGGGATCACGCCGATGCCGCGATCGGCCGCGACGGATTCGAGCCACTCGTCGAAATTGGTTGTCTCAACGATCGTTTTCGGTCCCTCCCCCGCCGGCCATGACCATGGCCCGGTGGTTCCGCTGGCGGTGTTGACGACCAGCGGCCACTGCGGGACCTCGGCCCAGTCCAACTCCGATCTGATGGCCAGCGGCGAGTGCACCGAACACACGGCCACGCGGGACTCGTCGAAGAGGTGCACCACCCGCACCTGGGTCACCGTCACCTGGCCGCGGACCACGGCGACGTCCACCCTGCCCTGCTGGACGGCGCTCAGCGCATCGTCGGTGCGGACCAGTCTGACCGTCGTCCCGGTGGCCCGCTCGAAACGGGCGACGGTGTCCTGGGCCCACGGGTCGGGCAGCAACCAGCTGAATCCGAGGCCGATGCTCGCCTGCCGGCGTACGGCCCCGAAAGCCCGCTCCAGCTCGGCGAGGACCCGCTCGACGTGGTCGAGGAACGCCTGCCCGGCCTGGGTGGTCTCGACGTGCCGCGAAGTGCGGTCCACCAGCGCCACGCCGAGCGCGTCCTCCAGTTGGCGGATGGTGCGGCTAAGCGCCGGTTGGGTGATGCGGAGTTCGTCGGCCGCCTGCGTGAACGATCGCAGCCGCGCCACCGCCTCGAACGCCCGCAGGTGGCGCAACTCGACCCGACCGCTCGCCAACGCGCCCATGCCTGGCAAGCATAGATCGATTACAGCAGGCATTTCACAGGCCCTCTCGACGGACCTACCGTCGTAGCCAGGACATAGATCTTAAGGAGACGAAATGCCGCTGCTTTACATCGACCTCATCGAGGGCCGCACGCCGTCGGAGGTCAGGGCCTTGCTCGACGCGGTACACGAGTCCGTCGTCGAAGCGTTCGGGGTGCCGCCGCGCGACCGCTATCAGGTGGTGCGCACCCATCCCGCCCACGAAATCGTCGCTTTGGATACCGGTCTCGGCATCAGCCGCTCGTCGAACCAGGTGATCATCAACGTGGTGAGCCGGCGGCGCACGCGGGCGATGAAGGAGAAATTCTACGAGCTGCTGGCGACCAATCTGGCAGAGCGGTGCGGCCTCGACCCGGCCGACCTGATCGTCGCTATCACCGAAAACGGCGACGAGAATTGGTCTTTCGGACACGGCCGCGCGCAATTTCTCACCGGGGAGCTGACATGAGCCTCGACACCCGGCTCACGGAATTCTTCGGCATCCAACACCCCATCGTGCTCGCCCCGATGGCGATGATCTCCGGCGGCCGGTTGGCCGCGGCGGTGACCTCGGCCGGCGGCCTGGGCCTCATCGGCGGTGGCTACGGCGACGCGGAATGGTTGCGGCGCGAATTCGACCGGGCCGACGGGGCAAACGTCGGATGCGGGTTCATCACCTGGAGCCTGGCCCGACAGCCCGAGCTGCTCGACGAGGCCCTTGCCCGGCGACCCGCCGCGATCATGCTCTCCTTCGGTGACCTGCAGCCGTTCGCCGACCGCATTCGCGCCGCCGGCGTCCCACTCATCGCGCAGGCGCAGAAGCTCGACCACGCGCGCCGGGCCCTGGACGCCGGCGCCGACGTGGTGGTGGCGCAGGGCGGCGAGGCAGGCGGCCACGGCATGACCGTCCGGTCCACCTTCACGCTGGTGCCCGACGGCGTCGACCTCGTCGCCGACCGCGCGCCGGACACGCTCGTGCTGGCCGCGGGCGGGGTGACCGACGGGCGCGGGCTGGCCGCCGCGCTGGTGCTCGGCGCCGATGGCGTACTCGTGGGCACCAGGTTCTGGGCGTCCCCGGAGGCGTTGGTGTCCCCCCGCGCCCACGAGCGGGCGCTGGCCGCCGGCGGGGACGACACCGTCCGCACGCGCGCCTACGACCTTGTGCGGCGGCTGGATTGGCCGGCCGGATACAACGCGCGGGCGCTCGGCAACGCCTTCCTCGACACCTGGCATGGCAACGAGGATCGGCTGGCGGCATCGCTGCCCGAGGCGGTCGAGGATTACGAAAAGGCTGTCGCGGCAGAGGATTTCGACAGCGCCGCCATACTCGTCGGCGAGGGGGTGGGGCTCGTCCGGCGAGTCCGGCCCGCGGCCGACATCGTGGCCGACATGGTCGAGCGGGCCGGCCGCATCCTGAATCGCACGACCGGGCCGGGCTCAGTACAGCGGTGACCAGTCCGACGTCCGCAGCAGGCGGCTCTGCCACTGGTCGCGGTACTTGAGGGCGTCGAACATGTAGCTTCCCGGTGCCCGGTGCTCCGGCGGGATCTCCTTGGTCAGCAGGTGGACCAGTGCGGCGTAGTTGTTGGAGTCGTCGATCTTCTGCCACAGCATGGCCTCTCGGCGCCGGCTGCTCCCATGCGCCACCTGGAAGCATGCCTGGATGTCGAGGATGCGCATGCGGGCCGGCGCCTGGGACAGCGGCCGATAGTAGATCTCGTCCCAGGACCGGATGTAATCGTCGAGCGGCGCGTACGGCCAGCCCGTGTCTTCCATGAACATCGTCAACGGGTGCGTCTCACCCGTGGTCGGCACGCTGGCCAGGTCCACCGTCTGCAGGGGTGACCAGGTAACTGGCAGCAGCAGCTTGCCCGTCACCTCGTGACGCAAATTGTCCAATTCACGCATCCACGGCTGGAGGTCACCGCGCTGAGCTCGGCGAGCCAGCCTTTCCCACGCCGCGCCGTCGACGATGCCGGTGATGGTGACCACGTTGTAGGACAGCCCCGAGCCGTGGGCGTGATTGGTGTACCAGAGCAGCCTGGCGTCGTCACCGGCGGCGAGCGTCGGCATCCAGCCCTCGCGATACGCGGCCTCGAATTCGTCCTGCCGCGCGCCGACCACTTTGTGGGTCTCATGCAAAAACAGCATCGGAACTCCTTGCCGTCAAGCGTGTTTGGCGATGAGCGCGGCGAGCTCGCGGCGGTTCACCTTGCCGGTCGAGCTGTAGGGGATGTGCTCGACGATCGCCAGCCGCTCGGGCAGTTTGAAGTAGGCGATCAACTCGCGACAGTGCGCTCGCAGCTGTTCGAGGGTCACCGGCGCGCATGCCGTCACTGCCACCCCCACTCGCTGGCCGAGCTCGTCGTCGGGGATTCCGGCGACCGCGACGTCGCGCACCGCCGGATGGGAACGAAGCGCTTCCTCGACCTCGATCGGCCCGAACTTCTCGCCGCCACGGTTGATGGTGTCGCTGAGCCGTCCGCTCGGGAACAGGTAGCCGTCGGGGTCTTGGCGGGCGAGGTCGCCGGTGCGCAGCCAACCTTCGGTGACGTTCTGGGCGGTGTTCACCCACAACTCGCCGACCGTTCCCGGCTCGACGTCCTCACCAGTCTCGGGGTCCACCACTCGCACGTCGACACCGGGCAGCGGCCGGCCGACCGATCCCGCGCGGGCCGGATCGCGGTGATCGGCGGGCATCAGCGTCGTGTAGGCGCCGAGGGTCTCGGTCTGCCCGAATACGTTGGCGAACGCCACATGTGGGAGGGCATCCATCGCCCGGCGCACCAAACTTATCGGCGCGGCGGCGGCGCCGTAGGCGACGGCGACCAGAGACGACAAGTCGGCGCCGGCGAAGTCGGGATGGTCGAGGATGCGCTGCATCATCGCGGGAACCAGGAATGTGGTGGTCACCCGATGCTCGGACACCAGGCGCAGCCACTCGCCCGCGTCAAATCGCCGCTGTACCACCGACGTATTGCCCGAGTACAAACTGCCGAGCGTGCCCAGTGCGCCCCCGACGTGGAAGAACGGGACGCACATCAGCCCCACCGAGGGTGCGGCGTCGGCGCGGAACGGTGCCGCCATCCCCTTGATCCGCCTTATCAGCTGCCGGCCGCCGATCCCGACCGCCTTGGGCAAGCCCGTTGTCCCGCTGGTGAACAACACAAGGGCGTCGCCGCCGGCGTCGTCGCGCGGGGGCGGCGGCACAGCGGCGCCCTCCAGCAGCTCTGCGCCCGATACCGTCGGCGCACCGGCCTCGCGGAGCCGCTCGGCGTACGGCTCCCCCGCGACGGCCACCTCGGCGCAGCGCGCGCTCGTCATGAGGCTGTGGAGTTCGGGCGGGGTCAGCGCGGGGTTCATCAGCGCCGCGGCGGCACCGATGCGGGCCGCCCCCAACACGGTCGCGATCGAGAGCACACTTCCGCCGTCGACGACTGCGACGCGTTGGCCGGCCCCCACGCCCCGCTCGGCCAGGCCGGCGGCACAGCGGTTCACGGTGCTCGCCAGCTCGCCATAACCGATCGAGCGTCCATCGACGATGAGCGCGACGCGGCCGGGATCGCCATTCGCGGCGGCCTCGAGCATCGTTCCGATAGTCATCGTGTGCGGCTCAGTAGAAGGGTGACCATGCGGAGGTGCGCAGCAGCCGACTGGTCCACTGGTCGCGCAGGTCGAGAGCGTCGTGCATCCACGTGCCCGGTGCGCGGTATTCGGCGGGAATCCGCGTCTGGAGCAGCCCGAGCAGCTGATCGGGCCGCTGGACGCGCTGCATCAGGACGACCTCCCGGCGTAGGTGGCTGCCCAGCGCGGGCTGAAAAGCCGCCTGTATCGCCAGCATTGAAGACGGTCGCCGGAGGCTCTGCGCATACACGCCGCCGCTGCGGGCGATGTATTCCTCGAACTTGTCCGGATAGGGCCACATGGTGTCTTCCATGTAGAGGGTGAGTTCGTGCTCCCGGCCGTCGACCGGCACCTCCCCCAGCGGCTCGTCCTGCAGCGGCGACCACGGCAGAGGCGCCAGCAGTTTGGCCTCGACGTCGTAGCGCAGCTCATCCAGCTCGCGCATCCACGCCTGCAAATCACCCTGCTGCACCCGGAGCGCAAGGCGCTCCCACGCCGCCCCGTCCCGAACGGCGGTGACGGTCACGACGGTGTAGGACGGTCCGCTGCCCTGGGCGTGGTCGGCGTACCAGAGCAACCGGGCGTCGTCACCGTCGGCGAGCATGGGCATCCAGCCCTGTCGGAACGCGGCCTCGAAATCGTCTTCGCAGCGGCCGCGCACCTTATGCACCTCGTGCATGAACAGCACGCCGAGACGGTAACTCCGAACGCGTTGTCGGGTCTACAACCGCGCGATTACGCCCTGGACAGTCGAGTTGCGAACTGGTTTGCTCGACTCAGTAATTAACTCACCGGGCAGGAGTCGCCGATGGCCCGTCTCAACGTGCCGGATGGCCCCGGCGGCGAAGCCGCCATGATCTGGACGCTGCGGCCGCAACTCGGCGACATGGTGGAGCGGATGATCCGCGGCGCCTACCAGCAGAGCGTTCTGCCGGCCGACGAGCGCGAACTGGCCAGGATGCGCATCGCCCAGATCAACGACTGCGTCGCCTGTTCGGACTTTCGGGCCCAGTCGGTGCTGGACGCCGGGGTCACGCCGGAGCTTTACGACAACGTCGCGGCGTACGCCAGCTACCCCGGCTACACGCCCCGCCAACGGCTTGCCATCGAGTACGCCGAGCGCTTCGCCACCGATCATGGCTCGCTGGACGACGCCTTCTTCGCGCGTCTGCGCGAGTCGTTCTCCGACCCCGAGATCCTGGATCTCACCCTGTGCGTTGCGGTATTTCTGGGCCTGGGCCGCTCGTTGACCGTGCTCGGCGTCGACCAGTCTTGCGCAATCGATCTGTAGTAAGGAGCCGAATGGACCTGGCGACCGTCGACGAATTGCTGACGACGACGCGGTCGGTGCGTAAGCGCCTCGACTTGGACCGGCCGGTCGGCCGCGAGGTGATCCTCGAGTGCATCCGGCTGGCGATGCAGGCGCCCACGGCGAGCAATGCGCAGGACTGGCGCTGGCTGGTGATCACCGACGCCGACAAGCGCGCCGCGATCGGCGAGATCTATCGCGGCATCGGCGCCGAGTACCTTGCGTACGCGACCAAACAGGCGTCCGACCCGCAGACCCGGCGCGTGTACGCCGGCGCGCTGGCCCTGACCGACACGCTGGGCAGGGTCCCCGTGCACGTGATCCCGTGCCTGGCGAACCGCATCGACAACTCCACTCTGCTGACCGCCGCGTCGGCGTGGGCGTCGATCATCCCGGCCGGCTGGAGTTTCCTGCTCGCCCTGCGGTCGCGGGGGCTGGGATCGGTATGGACGACGATGCATCTGGCCAAGGAACGGGAAGTGGCCGAATTGCTCGGTATCCCGGACACGGTGACGCAGGCCGCCCTTTTCCCGGTGGCCTACACGATCGGTACCGACTTCCGGCCGGCCACGCGCCCGCCCGCGGAAACCGTGACGTTCTGGGATAGCTGGGGAGACGGCTGATGCAGTCCTACACCGTGCGATTTCACGTCGACGCACCGCCGGCGAAGGTGTGGCGGGTGCTGCATCCGCCCGCACCGCCCGACGCGCCGCGGCCCCGAGTCCTCACATGGCCCACCGGCAGCATGGAAATCCTCAACGAGGGCAACGAGGCCGGCGAGGGTCTGGTCCGCACCTGCGTCTACCCGGTGCCCAAGTACCTGCTGTCTGGAGGCCGGGCGCGGTCGTGGGAGACCGTCACAGAGGCGGAAACCAACAAACTGTCACGGTACGTGGCCGTGGGCGCGCCGCTGTGGTCCCGGGCCGAGGGTTATCACCGGCTCGAGGAGCAGCCCGACGGCACGACGGTGCTGACCTTCCACGAGACCTACCACGCCTACAACCCGCTGCTGCGGTTCTTCCTCGAACGCCCGGTGCACGCGAAGATTTCTCGGGACAACCTGGATACGTACGAGCACGCGCTCGGCTACGCCGGCCGCGTGCGGCGGCTCCCCTAAGAGGTTCGTAGGGCGCCGTGACCATGGGTTACGCGTCCGGGGGTGCCGGCCGGCGGATGCCGCTTTGCGTGAATTCGGCTGCTCACCCGGTACGCTGACGTGCTATGGGGATTGAGGCTGGTGTACCGAGCGCGGGGCGGTTGGCGCTCGCGGCACTGATGGTTGCGGGCTGGGCGGTGTCGGTGGGCGTCGCGGCGGCCGACCCGGACCCGAGGGGACCCGCTCCTGGACCGCCGCCGTCGTCGGCCTCACCGGCACCCTCTCCCGCCGCCTCGCCGGCCGCCTCACCGGCACCGGGACCGAAGTCGAGCATCGATAAGGACGGCATCTACAACGTCGGGTCCGACATCGTGCCGGGCATTTACAGCTCCGGGGGCCCCGCCGACAACGGCACCTGCTACTGGAAGCGGATGGGCAATCCGGACGGCAACATCATCGACAATTCGATGAGCAAAAAGCCTCAGGTGGTGCAGATCGACCCGACCGACAAGGCGTTCAAGACCTCGGGTTGCCAACCGTGGCAGCTGACTCCGGACGCAACGCCGCCGCCGACTACACCGCCGGCCGGTGTGCAGAGCACGCTCGGCCTCCTCAACGGCCTGCTCGGTGGCGGCCAGGGCGGACAACAGCCTCCGCCGCCCGCCCCGCACAACTGACGGTTCCTGACGGGCCGTGGCCAGTGCGCAACAAGTTGTCGTCGTCGGCGCCGGTGTCAGCGGTCTGACGTCGGCCGTGTGCCTGGCCGAGGCCGGCTGGTCGGTGCGGGTCTGGACGGCCGCCACGCCACAGCACACGACCTCTAAGGTGGCGGGCGCGGTATGGCTGCCGCCGCGGCCGGCGGAGCGCGCAAGCGGAACGTTGGATTGGACCGAGCACTCCCTGCGGGTCTTCCGCGAACTCGCGGACGACGCCGACTCCGGCGTTCAACTGTCGCCGGCGATGGCGGTCGGTGAACTGACTGCGGCCGAGGCGATGTCGTCCGCCGCGGCGTTGATCCCCGACCTGCGCCCCGCCGACCCCGCCGACCTTCCGGGCGGCTTCGGCAACGGCTTTCGCGCCACGTTGCCGATGATCGATATGCCGCACTATCTCGACTACCTCACCCGGCGGCTTGCCGCGGCCGGCTGCGCCATCGAGGAGCGACCGGTGCGATCACTGGCCGAGGTTGCCGATGCCGCGCCGATCGTGGTCAACTGCGCCGGTCTGGCCGCGGGATCCCTGACCGGCGACGACGCACTGCGCCCGCTGTTCGGCCAGCACGTCGTGCTCACCAACCCCGGTCTGCGGCAACTGTTTCTGGAAATCAACGGCGGGCCGGAATGGACCTGCTACTTCCCCCACCCACAGCGCGTCGTGTGTGGCGGCATCAGCATCCCCGGCCGCTGGGACACCACCCCGGATCCCGACGTGACCGACCGAATCCTGCACCGCTGCCGCCAGATCGAGCCACGGCTCGCCGAAGCCGAGGTGATAGAGGTCATCACCGGGCTGCGTCCCGACCGCCCCTCGGTGCGGGTACAGGCCGAGCCGCTGGGACGGGGCCGGTGCATCCACAACTACGGCCACGGCGGCAACGGCGTGACCCTGTCGTGGGGTTGCGCGCGCGACGTGGTCCGTCTGGCCGCTCAGCGGGAGGCGCGGTGAGCATTGACTACACGCTGGACGCCCACATCGCCACCATCACGATCAACCGTCCCGAGACCCGCAACTCCCTGGACATGGAACACTTCCGCGACCTGGCCCACGCGTGGGCGGCGTTCCGCGATGACGGCGGCGCCTGGGTGGCGGTGATCACCGGTGTCGCACAAGACTTTTGCACCGGCGCCGACCTGAAGAAGTTCATTCCCGAGCTCACCGGCGATCTGCCGCAGCCCGAGGGGTGGAACAAGGACGACGCCATCCACGCCGTACTGCACCGCTTCCCCGTCTACAAGCCGATCATCGCCGCGGTCAACGGCACCTGCGTCGCGGGCGGCTTCGAGATGTTGAGCTCAACCGACATCCGGGTCGCCGTGCCCGCCGCGCGATTCGCGGTGATGGAACCCAAGCGCGGCCTTTTCGCCGGTGGCGGCAGCACCGTGCGGCTGCCGCGTCAGATGCCCTATCCGCTGGCGATGGAGTTGCTGCTGACCGCCGACATGGTAGACGCGGAGCGGGCGCTGGCGATGGGGCTGATCAACCGCGTCGTCCCGCCCGGACGCCTGATGGATACCGCGTACGACTACGCCGAACGCATCGCGGCGAACGCGCCGCTCGCGGTGTCCGCGACGAAGCAGTCGGCCGTCGAGGGTCTGGCGCTCGACCTCGCGTCGGCGTACGACAACGAAACCCGGCACAGCGACCGCATTTTCGAGACACAGGACGCCAAGGAAGGCCCGCGGGCATTCGCCGAGAAGCGTCCGCCGCGATGGCAGGGCCGCTAGCGCCGGCTGACGTCCCGAATGATCAGCGACAGCACCCAGCTCACGATGGACAACACGATCGCGGCCCAGATCGCCGTCCACCAGAAATGATCGATCTGCAAACCCCAGTGTGTGGTGTGCTCGGTGATCCACGCGGTGATCCACAACATCAGCGCGTTGACCACGACATGGAACAAGCCCAGGGTCAGGATGTACAGCGGGATCGACAACAGCTGGACGACCGGTTTGATGAACGCGTTGACCAGACCGAAAATGATGGCGACGACGAAGATGATGCCGACCCGCTCCAGCTTCGTGTCGCCGCCGACGAACGTGATCCCGTGGACGAACTTCGTGACCAGCCATAGCGCGAAACCGGTCAGTGCGGCGCGAATCAGGAAAGGGCCCATGCCCAAGATCCTCTCACCAGACGTGCGCGAAGCGCAGCCTGTCGAGTTGACTGCTGATACTGCTCGCTAAGCGTCGTCGCGCTGCGACAGGTACTTCACCATCTGGCACAGGTTGACGACGGCAGCGCTCAGTTTGTAGATGGTGGCGTCGCGATCTGCCACGCACGCCTGCCAGTCGGCGAACTCCTGCGGGGGTTTCTGGTTGTCCGCGTTGAGGTGGATCTTCTGCTCGATCTGGTCGCACAGGTCCGCGAGGGTCAGCTGCCCCGGCGCGCTGATATCGGAGAACCATTTATCAGTCATGTCGGATGGCCGCCTCCCCAAAATTTCAGGTTGCTCACGAGAATATCGGGTCGTCTGTCACGAGGATTGCGCAGCCGCTCAATTCAAGTTGTAGAAGCGCTGCGCGTTCAACCCGCCGATCTTTTCGCGGGCCTCTTCGCTGATATCCGGGCGGGTCCGCAGGTGCTTGGTGCTTTCCGGCCATTCACCGTCCCAGTGCGGGTAGTCGCTGGCGAACATGATGAAGTCGGACCCGAGCACGTCGATCACTCCGGGCAGGATCGGTTCCTCCGGCTCGCACGTCACCCAGATGTTGCCCGCGGACAGGTACTCGTGCGGATCGCGCTGCCAGCCGCGTTCGACCCAGTCGCCCCGCTTCTCGTAGTGCTCATGCAGGCGATCTATGAAGAACGGGACCCAGCCCGCGCCCGCCTCGAGGAAGGCGACCCGCAACCGCGGGTGGCGCTCGAAGACGCCACCGGAGACGAGCGCCGTCATGGCCGTCATCTGGTCGAACGGGAAACTGATGCAGTGCACCTGAATGTAATTGGTGAAGCGGTCCACACCGATCTTCGGCAGGTGGATGCCCGGGGCGCCATGAATGCCCAGCGGCATGTCCAGGTCGACCGCGGCGGCGTAAAAGGCGTCCAGGTCGGGGTGGTCGAGATTACGCGTCTTGAGTGCCGGCGGAACCAGAGTCGCCACCAGCCCAAGCTCTTTCGCTTCGGTCATGACGTCGATCGCCGCCTGGCCGTGCTCGATGGGGGTTACCGCGACGCCGCGTAGCCGTCCACCCGACGGGGCGCAATAATCCGCGATCCACTGGTTGTAGAGCCGCGAGAACCCCGCCCCGAACTCGGGGTCCTCGAGCGTCGGGGCGCACAGGCCCAGGCTGGGGTACAACACCATGGTGTCGATGTGGTCGCGATCCGCATCCCCCAGCACGCCTTCGGTCGATCGGCAATGGATGTCGGGCGCCTTGCTGATGCCGTGTTGGGGCGGACAGCCGGCACCCGGTCCTTCGTCCACCGGATAGCTGCGGCCTTCGAACATCAGCCGGCTGCCATCGGCGGCGGGCTTGATGTACTGCGGCCAACGTTTGATCGCTTCGGTCGCCAACGATGGGTTCTCGGCGACATGTCCATCGGCGTCGATGATGCGCATGTATTCGCAACTTACTCTCGCGCCATCGCGCTCGGTACTGCACGATGCTGACGTGACAACTCAACGGTTGACCGCCGATCAGCGGAACTCATTCATCGCGGCGTTGTTGGGCTGGACGATGGACGCGTTCGACTACTTCATCGTCGTGCTGGTCTACGCCGACATCGCAAAGACCTTCCACCACAGCAAGGCGGAGGTCGCGTTCGTCACCACGGCCACCCTGATCATGCGACCCGTCGGCGCGCTGCTGTTCGGGCTGTGGGCTGACCGCGTCGGTCGCCGGCTGCCGCTGATGGTCGACGTGATGTTCTACTCCGTGGTCGGCTTTCTGTGCGCGTTCGCCCCTAACTTCACCGTGCTGGTCATCCTGCGCCTGCTGTACGGCATCGGGATGGGCGGCGAGTGGGGCCTGGGCGCCGCGCTCGCGATGGAGAAGGTTCCCGTGGAGCGACGCGGATTTTTCTCGGGGCTGCTGCAGGAGGGCTACGCGTTCGGCTACCTGTTGGCGAGCGTCGCCTCGCTGGTGGTGATGAATTGGCTCGGGTTGTCGTGGCGGTGGCTCTTCGCCTTGAGCATCGTCCCCGCACTGGTCAGCCTGATCATTCGCTATCGGGTGGAGGAGTCCGAGGTATGGGAAGCCGCGCAGGATCAGATGAAGCTCACCAGCACCAGGATCCGCGACGTGCTGCGCGACGCAGCCATCATCCGCCGCTTCATTTACCTGGTGCTGCTGATGACGGCCTTCAACTGGATGAGCCACGGCACTCAGGACGTCTACCCGACTTTCTTGACGTCGACCGCCAACCACGGCGCCGCCCTGTCCAGCACGACGGTCAAGTCGATCGTCATCGTCTACAACCTCGGCGCCATCATCGGCGGATTGTTCTTCGGCACGCTGTCGCAGCGATTCAGCCGCCGGTACACGATCATCTTCTGCGCGCTGTTGGCGCTGCCCATCGTTCCGCTGTTCGCCTACTCTCGCGCGGCGGCGATGCTATGCCTCGGCTCGTTCCTCATGCAGTTGTTCGTGCAGGGCGCATGGGGTGTGATTCCCGCCCATCTGACCGAGATGTCACCCGACGCCATCCGCGGCCTCTACCCCGGCGTCACCTATCAGCTCGGAAACCTGCTGGCCGCGTTCAACCTCCCCATCCAGGAACGGCTGGCCGAGTCGCACGGCTATCCGTTTGCCTTGGCGGCGACCATCGTGCCGGTGTTGATCGCCGTGGCGTTCCTGACGCTGATCGGCAAGGACGCCACGGGAATTCGTTTCGGCACCGCCGAAAGCGCCTTCCTGCCGACCGAAGTGACGTGAGTTTGCCACGTCGAGATTGCCGCTATGGCCGTGTCCCGGACGCCGGCCACGACCGTGGCGGCAATCTCGGTAATTAGGAGCCGACCGACCCGGGACTGCCGAGCAGGCGCAGCAGCAGGTGCATAGCCACCGTCGTCGAGCGCTCCCGGATGTCCGAGCGGTTGCCGGGCAGCCGCAACGTGCGGGTGTCCCTCCGGCCGTCCGACAGCTTCACCGTGAAACAGACTGTGCCAACCGGCTTTTCGGGAGAGCCGCCGCCAGGACCGGCGATCCCGGTGATCGCGACGGCGGTGTCGGCGCCGAAACGGCGTAGCGCCCCCGCCGCCATCGCCTCGGCCACCGGCTCGGACACCGCGCCGTGGGCCGCGATCAGCGCCGGATCAACGCCCAGCAGATCTGCTTTCGCGTCGTTCGAATAGGCCACCACCCCGCCGGCCACATACTCCGACGACCCGGGCCGGTCGGTCAGTCGCGCCGCCACCAGGCCCGCGGTGCAGGATTCGGCCGTCGCGATCCGACGACCGGCCAGCGCCCGGCCGACCAGATCGTCCACGGTGGAACCATCTTCGGAGAACAGCTGCTGTGCGTGGCGGTCACGCACCAGTTGGATCAGCTTCGCGTAACTGGCGGCGGCGTCCGGCTCGTAGCGCGTGACCATCTCGACTTCACCCCGCCGCAAGCAGGTGGTGATCTCGAGTGACTCGAAGCCGGGCACCGAAGCCTCGGCGTCGCGCAGCGTCTCGGCCAGGCCCGACTCGGGCAGCCCGAACATTCGCACGGTCTCCTGCCGATAGAGCGTTCGGCCGGCGATCGCCTGCTGGGCGGCGGGCGTCTCGATGGCCCGGTGCCACATCGGCTGCAGCTCGCGCGGCGGACCTGGAAGCACGACGACCGTCGGCGTGCCGGGCACCACCACACCGGGAGCGGTGCCGACCGGGTCGAGCACCTGCGATCCCGCCGGAATCATCGCCTGCTTGCGGTTGGCGGCGCGCACCGCCTCGAAGTCCACGCCCTCGAAGCGCGCCATCAGCTTCTTGAGGATGTTCGCGATCTTGTTCTCGGTCTCGTCGTCCAACACCAGCTCGCGATTGCAGAACCGCGCCACCACCTCCACGGTCATGTCGTCGGCCGTGGGTCCAAGTCCACCGCTGGTGACGATCAGATCCATGCCCTGGTCCGCCATGAAGCGCAGCTGCGCCTCGATGTCTTCCGGGCGGTCGCCGCAGATCGTGATGTGCGCCAGCTCGACGCCCAGCTCCAGCAGGCGGTCGGCGATCCAGGGTCCGTTCGCGTCCTGGACGCGCCCGGTGAGAACTTCGGTTCCGGTGACGACGATTCCTGCGCGTGCGCTCACCGCCATGAGCCTACTGGCAGGGCTGAGAGGCCGACGTGACCAAGCTCGAACTTGACGCGGCCGGCAGCGCGTTCCGAGACGCCGTGGGCGGCTAGTCCTCTTCGAGGTAACGCTCGACGGAGGCGACCTTCTGCGTCATCGCGTCGCTGACACCGGCCCGCCAGTCCGCCTTGATCACGGTGCTGACCCGCGGCGCGCGGGCGGCCACCGCCTCGACCGCTCGCTGCACGACCGCCATGACTTCGTCCCAGCTTTCGCCCTCGATCACGGTGAACATCGAGTCCGTCTTGTTGGGCAGGCCGGAATCGCGCACCACCCGAACCGCTTCGGCGACGATCTCGCCGACCGCCTCCCCCACTCCCATGGGCGTGACGGAGAACGCGACGAGCACAGACACCCCACAAGCGTATCGAGCAGGCCTGGCAGCATCGAGGCCCATGCGGGTTTTGGTGCAGCGGGTCGCGTCGGCGACGGTGTCGGTCGGCGGCGAAGTGGTGGGCGCCATCCGGCCCGCCGGTCAGGGCCTGCTGGCCTTCGTCGGCGTCACGCACGACGACGATCCCGACAAGGCGCGGCGGCTCGCCGAAAAGCTTTGGTATTTACGCATTCTCACCGACGAACGCTCGGCTGCCGACGTGAACGCGCCGATCTTGGTCGTCAGTCAGTTCACCCTGTACGCCGACACCGCCAAGGGCCGACGACCGTCCTGGAATGCGGCCGCCCCGGGCACGGTCGCCGAACCGCTGGTCGCTTCGTTCGCCGAGGCCTTGCGGCGGCTGGGTGCCGAGGTGCAGACCGGGGTGTTCGGCGCCGACATGGAGGTCGAATTGGTCAATGACGGCCCGGTCACGGTGTTGCTGGAGCTCTGAAGGTACGTTGGACACGTCGATTTCTCGTGACCGATTGTTGACGGGAGGGGCGACTATGAGCGCGACGCCCGAGTTTGGCTCGCTCCGTTCCGACGATGACCATTGGGACATCGTCAGCAGCGTGGGCTACACCGCCTTGCTGGTGGCCGGATGGCGTGCGCTGCATGCCGTGAGCCCGGAGCCGCTGGTCCGGGACGACTACGCCAAGGTCTTCATCGAGGCGTCGCGAGACCCGTATCTGGCGGGGGTGCTCGCCAACCCGGGGACCTCCGAGGACGAGATGGCCTTCCCCCGGCTCTACGGCGTGCAGACCCGGTTCTTCGATGACTTCTTCGTCGCTGCCGGTGCCGCGGGCATCCGGCAGGCCGTGATCGTGGCCGCCGGCCTGGACTCCCGCGCATATCGACTCGAATGGACACAGGGCACAAAGGTTTTCGAGATCGACTTGCCAAAGGTGCTTGAGTTCAAGGCGCATGTGCTCGCCCAGCACGGTGCCAAACCCAAGGCCCCCAGGGTGGAGGTTGCCGCCGATCTGCGCGCCGACTGGTCGAGGGCTTTGGAGGCCGCCGGCTTCGACGTGGAACGACCCAGCGCCTGGTCGGTGGAAGGAGTGCTGCCCTATCTGACCGACGAGGCCCAGAACACACTCTTCACCCGGATCAGCGGACTCAGTGCGCCCGGCAGCCGAATTGCCGTCGGCGCGTTGGGGTCTCGTTTGGACCACGACCAGCTGGAGGCCTTGGAGGCAGCGCATCCCGGCGTCAACATGTCCGGGGACGTCGATTTCTCCGCCCTGACCTACGAGCCCCAGACGGACCCCGCGGAACGGCTGGCCGCGCATGGGTGGGTGGTCGAGCCCGTCCGCAACACGCTCGATCTGCAGGCCGGTTACGGGATGACCCCGCCCGACGTCGACGTCAAAATCGACAGTTTCATGCGTTCCCAATACATCACGGCAACGCGATAGAAGGGTCTAGGGCCTCAATAGGATTTTCACGTCGTCGCCCGACCGCGACGCCGCGGTCGCGTAGCCCTTGGGGGCTTCCTCCAACGGCAGCGTGGTGGTGAAGATTCCGTCGACGTCGAGCCGCCCGGACTGTAGCAGCGGGATCAATTCCGGCCAGGTGCGCTGCACCGGCGCCGTCGTCATCCGTAGCGTGATGCTGCGGATCAGGCAACCCAGGGCGTTGAGCGGGAACGGATTCATGTCGTGGACACCGACAACCGAGACCGTGCCGCCTGGTCGCACCGCATTGAGTGCATCCGTCAGGGACGCGTCCGTGGCGACGGCATCGATCACCGCGTCGGCGCCGCGGCCCTCGGTGCCGGCGAGGATGGCCTCGACCGCCGGCGCCTTGAGTGGCGTCGCGCCCCACTTGGCGGCCCGATCCAACCGACCCTGCACCTGGTCGACCGCGAAAACGGTTGCGGCGCCTTGAAACAGCGCGCTGCGCAGCGAGCACAGCCCCACGGCGCCCAGGCCGATGACCGCTACGGTGCCGCCGAACGGAATGTCGGCGCGCTGCGCCGCCGCCCAGCCCGTGGCGAGGTTGTCGGTGAGCAGCAGCGCCTGTTCGGTGCTGATGCCTTCCGGCACTTTGAGCAGTTGAAAGTCGGCCGCCGGAACGGCAAGTAGGTCGGCCTGCGCCCCACCGAGCAAACCGCCGCCGAAGATCTGAAAACCCCTGTGGCACATGACGGGATCGCGGGTGGCGCAGCCGGAGCAGGCTCCGCACCCGGTCACCGAGGACACCATGACGAGGTCGCCCACCTTGACGGTGCGTACCTCCGGCCCCGCGTCCACGACGGTGCCGATCGCTTCGTGGCCGAGCGCAATCGGGTCGGACATCGGGAAATCGGCCTCGTAGAAGTGCAGGTCCGATCCGCAGATGCCGGCGGCGGCGACCTCGACGATAGCCCCGTCGGGTCCGGGAAGGACGGGATCCGGTCGGGTGTCGACCCGGATGCTGTGGGGCCCGTCGACGACTACCGTTCGCATAGTGGCGTGCTCACTTCCTTTGCCGCACAACAAATTGTGACCAGTCGGGCTCACGCACGGCGGCCCAGTACTCGTTGAGACGCCACGGACTGACGGTGTGGATCTCCCCGTCGGCGTTCTTGAAGTAGGAGTGTTTGACCGCGGGGTGCGCCCACACCATCTTCTTGATCTGGGTCTGCGTCCGGTCATGCCATTCGGTGGCGGCGTCGGGTTTCGGCTCCAGCGAATGCACCTCTGGGTCGGCCAGCCGCGCCAGGCACTGGTCGATGTAGCGCATCTGCAGCTCGGACTGAAAGATCAGGCTGCCGCCGTGGGCGAGGTGCGTTCCGGGCCCGTAGATGATGAACAGGTTGGGGAACTTCGGAACAGTGATGCCCAGGTAGGCGTACGGTCGGCTCCCCCACATCTCGCGCAGGTCGACCCCGTCGCGCCCGGTGATCTTCAGCGGCCACAGCACGTCGGTGTGCCGGAAACCGGTGGCGTACACGATGACGTCGACGTCATGCGCCACACCGTCTCCGGTGACGATGCCGCGTGGGGTGATCCGCCGAATCGGCGTGCGCACCAGTTCGACGTTGTCCCGCTGCAGTGTTTGCAGCCAGCTGCCGTTGTCCTGCAGTGTCCGTTTGCCGCAGGCGGGATAGTCGGGCATCACCTTGGCCAGCAGGTCGTGTCCTTCGCCGATCTGGCTGGTGATCCACTGGGAGAACATCATTTGGGCGGCGGCGTTGATGTCGCTGACGGCATGCTCCTGGTCGGCGTAGTCCGGGTCGCCTTCCGCGGCGTCGAGCCCCTTGTCGGATCCCGGCCAGAGGACGAGAAAGCGGTACCAGCGCCCGTAGAACGGCAGGTGGCGCATGGCCCACCGCATGCCGTCGCCGACCTCGTCGTGATACATCGGGTTGGGGAACATCCACTGCGCGGTCCGCTGAAAGACGGTGAGGTGCTCGACATCCGGGGCGATGGCGGGTGCGATCTGGAAACCGCTGGCCCCGGCGCCGACGAGCGCGACGCGCTTCCCTCGGATGTCGACGGAGTGGTCCCAGGCCGCCGAATGGAACGACGGGCCCGCGAAGCTCTCGGCGCCGTCGAAGTCGGGAATGTTGGGCCGGTTCAACTGACCGACCGCCGTGATCAGGGCACGGGCGCGCACCGTGCGCGTCTGGCCTTCGGCGCCACACAGCCGGATGCTCCAGGTGGCGTCTTCGTCGACCCATTCGGCGGCCACAACCTCGGTATTCCACAGCACGTGCTCGGCCAGGTCGTGCTTCGCCATGACCTGCGTGAAGTAGTCCTGCAGCTCGTGCTGTTCGGCGAAGAAATGGGTCCAGTCGTTGTTGGGTTCGAAACTGTAGCAATAGAAGTGGTTGGCCACGTCGACGCGGGCACCGGGATAGCTGTTCTCCCACCAGGTTCCGCCCGGGCCGGGGTTTTTCTCCACGATGGTGAAGGGAATGTTGGCCTGCTTGAGCCGGATTCCGGCCAGGATGCCCGATTCACCGCACCCGACGACGAGGACCGGGATGTCGGCCGCGCTCTCGGTCGGCAGGGCATGCGGGCGGCGGGGATCGACCCCGTCGAGGTCCATCTCTTCCAGCACCAGGGGCAGGTAGTCGTCGGTCACGTGCTCGCAGGCCGCCCAGTCCATCATTTCGCGAATGAGATCGAGGCTCAGCGGCTCCGGTTCGGGGCAACCGCGGTCCCGATACTCGGTGATCACCGGCAGGGCGACCGCGCGGGCCCGCGCCTTGTCCTCCTCGGACATGAAGCCCTGGATTTCGTTGAGAAAGACGCCCATCTGCTTGAAGTCGCGGATGAAGCGCGGGTCGCCGGTGATGTGCACGAGCGAGAGCAACAGGGTCGGGATGCTGACATTCGCGAGGGCGGCCTCGATCTCCGCCGTGGAGGTGGTGAAGGGATCGCCGGCATAGGCGCTGCGCATCGAGTGTGGGTCCTCTCGGTGAACGGCTGTCAATTACGCTACGAGCCGTGTCGTAATTGGCAGCACCACGCTACCCGCTGGCGACGCGGTGGATCAATAGCCCGCTACGGGGCGTCACCAGCTTGGGGATGCCGAAGGATGTGCGAGACGATCTCGCGTAGCGCGGCGTCGTCCGCCGCAATGCCGACGTAAATCACTCGAAATTCGAATCTCGCGTCAGGCCCGCTGACAACTTTTGGGCACCATTTCCTGACGCCGCTCTTGTGCCGCTGCGAAACAATGGGTTCACGTCGACGAGTGCTCCCGGTGAGCCGGAGATGGAGGAGCGTCATGGCCTCGTTGCTCACGGCCTGCGGCGGATTCCTGTTGGCCGTCTTGTGGATGGATCTCATCTTCGACGTACAGGTCCTTCGATTTCGTTCCGCGCCAACCGATCTGCCCGAGGCCGTACTCGCCTCCATCGCGGCTTACTACCATCGCGCGACCACCACGTCGCGCCCGATGAGCCGGCTGATCGCCGCGGTCATGGTGATCCTGCTGGGCGCGTTGACCTACCAGTCCGCGCGCGGGCATGACCCCTGGTGGCTCTTGGTGCTGTCGGCCATCCTTGCGGGGAGTCCGACGATGCTGGCGTTGACGCAAACGGTTCCCGACGCGGTGCGGCTCGGCCGGCGAACGGACGGTCCACCCGAGCAGACCCGCCTGGCGCGGTCCGTCTGTCGGGATCACCTCGTGTGCGCCGGCTGCATGTTCGCGTTTGTGGTGCTGTGGATCGCGCGCAGCGCGGCACTTTGAGCGGCCGACGGGCCGTAGTGGCAAAACGCAGGTCAGGACCCGCTGGCCACGTCAATGCGGTCCGTACTAAACTAGAACACGTTTCAATTTGTTTGCGTCGGTTCCGCGCCCCACAGGAGTAGGCATGCACACCGCCATCTGCGATGAGCTTGGTATCGAGTTTCCGATCTTCGCGTTCACCCACTGTCGTGATGTCGTGGTCGCGGTCAGCAAGGCCGGCGGTTTCGGCGTGCTCGGCGCGGTCGGCTTCACCCCCGAGCAGCTCGAGATCGAGCTCAACTGGATCGACGAGAACATCGGCGACCACCCGTACGGAGTCGACATCGTCATCCCGAACAAGTACGAGGGCATGGATTCGCACCTGTCCGCCGAGGAGCTTGCCGACACGCTGCGCAAGATGGTGCCCCAGGAGCACCTCGACTTCGGCAAGAAGATCCTGGCCGACCATGGCGTGCCGATCGAGGACAGCGACGGCGACAGCCTGCAGCTGCTCGGCTGGACCGAGGCGACCGCCACGCCCCAGGTCGAGGTGGCGCTCAAGCACCCGAAGGTGAAGATGATCGCCAACGCCCTGGGCACTCCCCCGGCCGACATGATCAAGCACATCCACGAGGCGGGACTCAAGGTGGCCGCGCTGTGCGGGTCGCCGTCGCAGGCGCGCAAGCACGCGGACGCGGGCGTCGACATCATCATCGCCCAGGGCGGCGAGGCCGGTGGGCACTGCGGCGAGGTGGGCTCGATCGTCTTGTGGCCGCAGGTGGTCAAGGAGGTCGCCCCGGTGCCGGTGCTCGCGGCCGGTGGCATCGGCAGCGGCCAGCAGATCGCGGCGGCCCTGGCGCTGGGTGCCCAAGGAGCGTGGACGGGCTCGCAGTGGCTGATGGTCGAGGAATCCTCGAACACACCGGTTCAGCAACAGGCGTACGTCAAGGCGGGTAGCCGGGACACCGTCCGCAGCCGGTCGTTCACCGGCAAGCCGGCCCGCATGTTGCGCAACGACTGGACCGAGGCGTGGGAGGCGCCGGAGAACCCGAAGCCGCTCGGAATGCCGCTGCAGTACATGGTTTCCGGGATGGCGGTGCGGGCCACGAACCGGTACCCGAACGAGAGCGTGGACGTCGCGTTCAACCCGGTCGGTCAGGTTGTCGGCCAGTTCACCAAGGTGGAGAAGACGGCGACGGTCATCGAGCGCTGGGTGCAGGAGTACCTGGAAGCGACGAACAGGCTGGACGAGCTGAACGAGGCTGCTTCCTCCGTCTGACGGCGGAGTTAGACCTCGTCGTCGAGCTCGTCGCGGCCGCTGAACATCTCCCTCGTCCGGTCCACCGCGTACGTGCCGATCTCGATCGAGTTCTGGACGATGCCGCTGACACCGCCGGAGATGTCTCCCCGGATGATGTCGCTACCGTGTTCGACGATGTCGGAGGCCTTCTCGACCGCGTTGGTCGCGATGTCCTTGGCCGCGTCGACCGCATCTTTCGGGCTGAAGCCCATCTCGAGTCTCCTCTCGTCGCGGGACAGTTGGCTATGACTCTAGACCGGGCGCAGTAACTAGTAGTTGACCAAGGTGCGCCAATAGGATTCGGGGATCTCGGCCCCGGAGCGCAATATCCGGGCCAGCCCGACGGCCATCGCGATGCCCAGCAGGCCGAGCCAGAGTCCGGCCAGGCCGATGATCGCCCACAGCACGGCGGTGACGACGGGCCACGGCGAGAGCACCGCGAGGACAGGTGCGAAAAAGAAGCCCGTCCCGATGTACCACGCCGAGCCGGCACGATCCGACGCGAGGACGAACCGCAGCCAACGCGGGATCGGAGGTGCGCCGGCCCGACCGTCGTCCATGGCTCAGCCGCTCACTCGGACGGAGGGAAGAATCCCGCCCCGGTGAACCATCCCTCTTGCCAACCCCGCTCGCCCAGGCACAGCATCGGCAGCCCGCGATCCGACTGCGCCGCGGCTTGCGGCCCAGGGCACTTCGCGCCCGCCTGCTGCACCCCGTACAGCGGATAGGAGATGACCCAGTATCCGGTGGTGGCCGCCGGGAACTGGTTGGGCGGAGGGAAGTGGCACGCCTCCGCCTGGCCGCTCGGGCCGCGGCCGAAGATGAAGCGCTCATAGTTGTCGCACGGCGCGCCCAACGACGCCTGATAGTTCATCCCCGGCACATCGCCGTCATATCCGGCTGCCGCGCACGGCGCCACGCCAATCGCAATGCCCGCTATAGAAGCGGCGCTGAGCAGTTCCCGAATCATGTTCCACCCCGCCTGTCGTCGCCGGTGACCTGCACCAAAGCATATCCATCGGGCCGTCGCTCACAAGACCGTATCGCCGGTCCGAATGCGAAACGAGGAACACGTTCCAATTTGCCCCCGGCGATCTTGCGTCAATGCTTCCCAACCGTGGTGCGGCAATGGTTTATTTGCACAAAGACGACTAGACCACTTCGTCACCGAGGAGCGGGCCATGCCAACCGTCGAGCCAACCGCCAAGCCGGTCCCCAATCTCCCTCCCGGATTCGACTTCACCGATCCGGACATCCACGCCGAGCGACTGCCGGTGGAGGAACTGGCCGAACTGCGACGGACCGCGCCAATCTGGTGGAACGAGCAGCCCCTCGGGGCAGGCGGGTTCGACGACGGCGGCTTCTGGGTGGTGTCCAAGCACAAGGACGTCAAAGAGGTGTCGCTGCGCAGCGACGTCTTCTCCAGCCTGCAGAAGACGGCGCTGCCGCGCTACAAGGACGGCACGGTCGGCGAGCAGGTCGAACGCGGCAAGTTCGTCCTGCTGAACATGGATGCGCCGCAACACACCCGACTGCGCAAGATCATCTCCCGTGCCTTCACTCCCCGGGCCATCGAGCGCCTGCGCGGCGACCTCGCCGAGCGCGCGCGGCGCATCGTCGAAGAGGCGGCCGCCCAGGGTCGCGGTGACTTCGTCGAGCAGGTGTCGTGTGAGCTGCCGTTGCAGGCCATCGCCGGGTTGATGGGTGTGCCACAGGAAGAACGCAAGAAGCTCTTCCACTGGTCCAATGAGATGGTCGGCGACCAGGACCCCGAGTTCGCCAACAACGACGCCATCACCGCTTCCGTCGAACTCATCATGTACGGCATGCAGATGGCTGCGGACCGGGCGAAAAACCCGGGGGAAGACCTCGTCACCAAGCTGGTCCAGGCCGACATCGACGGGCACAAGCTCTCCGACGACGAGTTCGGATTCTTCGTCATCCTGCTGGCCGTGGCCGGCAACGAGACCACCCGCAACTCCATCACGCAGGGAATGATGGCCTTCACCGACTTCCCCGATCAGTGGGAGCTGTACAAGAGGGAGCGCCCCGCCACCGCTGCCGACGAAATCGTCCGCTGGGCAACCCCGGTGACGTCCTTCCAGCGCACCGCGCTGGAGGACTACGAACTCTCCGGCGTGCAGATCAAGAAGGGCCAGCGGGTGGTGATGGTCTACCGCTCGGCCAATTTCGACGAGGACGTCTTCGATGACCCGTTCACCTTCAACATCCTGCGCGACCCCAACCCGCACGTGGGGTTTGGCGGCACCGGCGCGCATTACTGCATCGGGGCGAACCTGGCGCGGATGACCATAGACCTGATGTTCAACGCGATCGCCGACGGCATCCCGAACCTGGAATCGATCGGGAAGCCCGAACGGCTACGGTCGGGCTGGCTCAACGGGATCAAGCACTGGCAGGTCGACTACCACACCGACGGCGCGAAATCCCCTGCCGCGCAGTAGCCTCAACCGCATGGCAACCCATCGAGCAGTTCATGTGAAGTCGGCCGGGGCACCGTTAGAACTGGTCGATGTCGAAACCAAGCCACCGGGACGTGACGAGGCGCGGATAACCGTCACCGCATGTGGAATCTGCGGCACGGACGCACACTTTGTCGCAGGCGGCTTCCCGGGCATGACGTGGCCGTTGACTCCCGGGCACGAAATCGCCGGAACGATCGCGGAACTCGGGCCGGGTGTCGAGGGTTTCGCCGTCGGCGATCGTGTCGCGGTCGGGTGGTTCGGCGGGTGCTGCTACCACTGCGATGAATGCCGAAAAGGCCACTTCATTCATTGCGAGAACGGGAAGGTGCCGAGTTACCAGTATCCGGGCGGGTACGCGGAATCGGTGACCGTCCCGGGGAGTGCGCTCGCCCGCGTACCGGAAGGGCTCTCCGACGCGGAAGCCGCGCCGATGGGTTGCGCCGGCGTTACCACCTACAACGCCTTGCGCCATACCAAGGCGGTGCCCGGTGACCGGGTCGCCATCCTCGGTGTCGGCGGCCTCGGCCACCTCGGGGTGCAGTTCGCCCGGGCGATGGGGTTCGAGACCATCGCCATCGCTCGGGGCAGCGGCAAAGAGGAGGATGCCCGGAAGTTGGGCGCCCACCACTACATCGACTCCACCGCCGCCGACCCCGCGGAGGCGCTGAAGGCCCTGGGCGGAGCGGCGGTCGTGTTGGCGACCGCCGGCAACTCGCCGGCGATGGCCGCAACGGTCGGCGGGATATCGCCGCAAGGCGAGCTCGTCACCATCGGCGTCACGCCCGAACCGTTGCCGATCAGCCCCATCCAACTGATCACGCCGGGGATCAGCATCGTCGGTCATCCTTCCGGCACGGCGAAAGATGTTGAAGACACGATGCATTTCGCCGTGCTGTCCGGGGTGCGGGCGTGGGTCGAGGAGCTACCGCTGTCCCAAGCCGCGGACGGATACGCGGCGTTGGAGCAAGGGCGCGCGCACTACCGCACAGTGCTGACGATGTGATTACAGTCGGCCTATGACCGACGTGTGGAGCTTGGACGCAGCCGACGGCGAGTTACTTCTTGGCACCGGCGTTCGCGGGCGAGCCGCGCGAATGGGCCACCGTCTCACCATCGCCATGACCCGCTGGCATGCCACCGTGGGCTGGGCCGGCTCGGAGCCCGCCACCGTGGAGCTTGTGGTCGAAACGGATTCCTTCGAGGTGTTACGCGGCGAGGGCGGCGTGAAGGGATTGTCAGGACCCGAGAAGGTTTTGGTGCGGTCCAACGCTTTGAAGTCGTTGGACGCCGGCCGTTTTCCCGAGATCCGTTTCCTCGCACGGGACATCGGCAAGACCGACGACGGGTACCGCCTCACCGGTCAACTCGACATTCGGGGAAAGTCGCGGGGTCACGTAATCGACTTGCACACAGAGGATCTCGGGGACGCTTGGCGTATGTCCACCGAGTCAACGGTCCGACAGACCGACTACGGCATCAAGCCGTACTCATTGCTGATGGGTTCGGTCCAGGTCGCCGACGACGTTTCGGTGTCCTTCTCCGCGGTTCACGCGAAAAACGCCTGAGCGCCTTGTCCCGCGCCGACGTCAGGGCTGCGGCTGGGAGGGCGCCTGCGAGGCCGAGGCGCCCGTCGCGTCGCCGGTGTCGCCCGGGATGTGTTCGAGCATTCGCGTCAGGTAGGGCTGCCTGCTGTTGGGCTCCGGTTCCGGCCGCTGCTCGTCGGGTGCGGTGGCCTCCGTGATCGGTTCGCCGGCCGGGACTTTCGCCTGCGGGGTCAGCGGTGCGACGACCGGGGGCGGTGCTACGGCCTCGGCGACTTGGGGCGGCGGCGCGTGCTCCGTGTGCCGCGGGACGGGCTCGCTGGCCGGGGCCAGTTGAAGGCCCACCGCTAGCGATATCGAGGAGACAAAGGTGACCACACCGGCGGCCAGAGTGGTCACGGCCCCGGCGTACGACAGCTTTCGCGGCGCCGGCGGCGCGGCGACGGGTGCACTGGGGTGCACCACCAGCTGGTCGTCGGTGAACTCGGTGCTTCGGGCTGCGGTCAGCGCAGCGCCTCGCGCGATCGTCACCTGCGCCATCGCTTGCACGAATACCGGCACCGGCAGGGTCTTTTCGAGCTGCCAGGACAGGCCGTCGATGTCGCTGTGCGCGCCGATGACCACCACCCCGGCGGGCTGCCAGCCATTGCGGTCGAACATGCCGGTCAACCAGCGAGTCAGGCCGTCGAAACCGCCGCGCACCTGCTTGGTCGCCGTCTGCGTTTCCCCGTCGCGGGTATCGACCATGACGACGGTCGTCGAGTCGTGTTCGAGGAGACAGACCGCGGTCTGTTCATAGCCGATGACCGGCGCGAGGGCCCGCGCCAGTGTCTCGACGGCGTCGAGTTGCCGGACCGGCACGACGTTGTCGAAGCCACCGTCGGTGAGCGCTTCCAGCAGCAACGCGGCGTGGGCCGCCGCGTCGTCGTTCCACGTCACCCCGATGACCCGCAGTCGATGGTCGCTGGCGGCCGCCTGCGCTTCGACCCGTGCGATCTCGTCCGCTACTTGCTCCGCGGTACTCACGGCGCGGCCGCCGCGACCGGCGTCCAGCACCAGCTCCTGATGATCCAGGATGGTGCCGTCCGCGCCGTGCCCTTCAGCGAGGACCCACCCAACGGCGGTCGGCGTCACTGATAGCCCAAGTACCGTGTCCAAACTCATGCCCCAATCGGTCCCGGGCCTCCGACCCCCTCAGCGGCACCCGCGCACGCCAGGAAACCCCTGGTCAGTTGGGTCGTAAGGGCCGGAACGGACCGAGATAACGTGGTCTCCATCGGCTTGCTCCGTGAGAGCCTACGCGGTCGACACAAGTCCGGCTGCCCCGGTTCGATCTCGCCGGACAATCAGCCCGTCGGTAACCAATCGATGCGCCCACAGGACGCGCAGGTGGGAGAAGGGCCGCCGGCGCCGGGAATCCATGGCTTCCTCGGGCGGCGATAAACGTCTTGCGGGTACCGAATCGACCTTTTCGGCGGCGGTTCGGCGTCGCCGCGCCGCTCGACGTCATGGCGGGACCGAAAATGGCGGCTTTGCGCATTACGGCCTACCCCGCCCCGGACCTCTCTGCCAGGCGTTTTGCTGGGACGAGTCGCGAAAACCCGGTCCGGGCCAACCGAGGCCAACGTTGCGGCGGTCTTATCCCGGGACCGCAATTCGGCGGGAAATTCCGATACCAAACTGAGACATCCCCGCGTCCCGATCGACATTCGGGCTATACGCACGGTAAATTCCTGCCTGAGACGACGGTCACATACGACAAGGGGCAGGTATGACAGATCTGAGCGAGATGGTCCGGGCCTGGGGGCGCCGGCTTTTAGTCGGTGCGGCAGCGGCCGTTACCCTCCCGGGGCTGATCGGTCTTGCCGGCGGCGCACCGACCGCGGGAGCGTTCTCGCGCCCGGGCCTGCCGGTTGAATACCTGCAGGTGCCGTCGGCGGGGATGGGCCGCAACATCAAGGTTCAGTTCCAAAGCGGCGGCAACAACTCCCCCGCGGTCTATCTGCTCGACGGGTTGCGCGCCCAGGACGACTACAACGGCTGGGACATCAACACGCCGGCGTTCGAGTGGTACTACCAGTCGGGCCTGTCGATCGTCATGCCCGTCGGTGGCCAGTCCAGCTTCTACAGCGACTGGTACAGCCCGGCCTGCGGCAAGGCCGGCTGCTCCACCTATAAATGGGAAACGTTCCTGACCAGTGAGCTTCCCCAGTACCTGGCCTCCAACAAGAGCGTCAAGTCCACGGGCAGCGCCGCGGTCGGCATCTCGATGGCCGGCTCGTCGGCACTGATCCTGGCCGCCTACCACCCCAACCAGTTCATCTACGCCGGTTCGCTGTCGGCCCTGATGGATCCGTCGCAGGGCATGGGCCCGTCCCTGATCGGCCTCGCGATGGGTGACGCCGGCGGTTACAAGGCGAGCGACATGTGGGGCCCGTCGAGCGACCCCGCGTGGCAGCGCAACGACCCCACGCTGCAGATCCCCAAGCTGGTCGGCAACAACACCCGCCTGTGGATCTACTGCGGTAACGGCACGCCGTCGGAGTTGGGCGGGGCGAACATGCCCGCCGAGTTCCTGGAGAACTTCGTGCGCAGCAGCAACCTGAAGTTCCAGGACCAGTACAACGCGGCCGGTGGGCACAACGCGGTGTTCAACTTCAACGCCAATGGCACACACAGCTGGGAGTACTGGGGAGCCCAGCTCAACGCCATGAAGCCGGACCTGCAGGGCACCCTTGGTGCCACCGCCGGCGGCGGCGGGTAGCCTCACCTGCCCCGAGGTCGCTACTGCGCCCGACGACGACGCCGTCGGGCGCAGTAGTGCGTCATGGCCCCGTTTGGCGTCGGCCGATCAACGCGGCGCGGCGAATTGGTTGGTGATATCCGTCCAAGCCGTCGCGTCCCTGCGGTGATCGTTCATGTTGCGGCACTGGCCGTAGACGCGTAGGACGCCCAGGTGCGGTTCGTCGTCGTGGCGGTAGACGATCACCGTGACGCCATCCTTGGTGAGTGTCTTCGCGAACGCGTGATTGTTGGGTGGTAGGCCCTCGGCCCAGCCGTCGCCGGCCAGCGTGGTGGCAATCCGGGTGATATACGTGTCGGCCGGTGCCGTGGCGGGCACCGAGAATGTCAGATAGATCGAGCCCTGGTACGGCGGGTCGTCCCGGTCTTTGCAGGACATCAGCGCGTAGCCGGCCGAGGAGGCCTGCAGGCCCGCCGCGGTGACGATGTTCTGGGCCGAATTGACGACCTGAGCCTTCGACTGCTCGTCGTTCACCGGGCTGGCGGGATGGTCGATGGCGTCGGCGGGCGTGGAATGCAGCCGATCCACCATGATGAGCGCCGCCCCGAGCAGCAACGGAATCGCCAGCGCGACGGCGATCAGCGCGCGAATCTGCTTCGAGCGCAACGATTTCCCGCGCTTCCCGCCAACGCGGCGCGGGCCGCGACTATCCATGGTCGACGACATCAGCACCTCAGGCTAACTCCGAAATGCGCTCGCATCCGGCGCTGCCGCAGAATCATGTCATGCAGAGCCGGCGCGTCACCCTGGTTACCCGCTGCGCCGGCACGATCGTCGGGCTGGCGATCCTGGTCGCGTCGCCCGCGAGCGCCGACGACGCGAGCCCGCTCACCGAGTTGGTCGACGTCGCCGCGCAGCGGTTACAAATCGCCGAGCCGGTGGCCGCCTACAAGTGGACCACTCACGGGGCCATCGAAGACCAGGACCGCGTCCGGCAAGAACTCGCGAAAATGGCCGCCCAGGCCTCGGCCCGGCGGATCGACCCCGACTACGTCACCCGGCTGTTCGGCGACCAGATCCGCGCCACGGAGGGCATCGAATACAGCCGGTTCGCGGATTGGAAGCTGAATCCTGATGCCGCCCCGGGCCAGTCGGTCGACCTGTCGGCGTCGCGGTCGGCGATCGACGACCTCAACCAAACGATGCTCAACCAAGTCGTGGGCAACTGGGACCTGCTGCATTCGCCGGCCTGCCCCGCACAGCTCGACCTCGCCGCAAGCGGCGTTGTCCGCGCGCGCAGCCTCGACCCCCTCTATCAACGGGCGCTGGCGTTAGCAACTCAGTCATATTGCCAGCAATAATTTAATTTTTCCTCATCGGTTTCTAACACTTTCTTTTTGTTCCGCGATATTGCCGTTTCCGCAGATAGAGGGCATATCTCGCGGCATTTTCGAATGGGTAACGCTTTGGCCACAGCGGCCGAATTCCATGACATGAAAATTCTCTGCAAGCCTCTCGTCAAGTCCCTGGCGGTCGGCGGGTTCGTTGCAGCGTCGATAGCTTCGTCCACCGGTATAGCCACCTCCGCGCCCACCCCGAACTGGGACGCGATCGCGCAGTGCGAGTCCGGTGGCAACTGGCACGCCAACACCGGAAACGGCAATTACGGTGGACTCCAATTCAAACCGGGTACCTGGGAACGGTACGGCGGTGTCGGCAACCCGGCGGCCGCGTCCCGAGAGCAGCAAATCGCCGTAGCCAACCGGGTTTTCGCCGACCAAGGGGTGGAGGCGTGGCCCAAGTGCGGCGCCCAGTCGGGCCTGCCGATCGGTTGGTACTCGCACCCCGCGCAGGGCATCAAGGAGATCATCAACGGGTTGATCCAGGCGGCGGCGCCGCACTGACGATATGTCCTCGCGGTCTATGACCGAACGGCAAGCTGTGTTTGGATCAGGCCATGGAAGGTTCGGCGACTGTTCATATGGCGGCGTCTGCGGACAAGATCTGGGATCTCATCGCAAACGTTCGCAACATCGGCCGGTTCTCCCCCGAAGTGTTCGAGGCCGAGTGGCTGGGCGACGCGAATGGCCCGGCCCTCGGCGCGAAATTCCGTGGCCATGTGCGGCGTAACGAGATTGGGCCGGTGTATTGGACGACGTGTGAGGTGACCGCGTGTGAGCCGGGCCGCGAATTCGGGTTCGCGGTGCTGCTCGGTGATCGGGCGGTCAACAACTGGCATTACCGATTGGCACCCAGCGGCGGCGGCACGGACGTGACCGAGTCTTTCCGCCTCAACCCGGCGCCCTGGCTCGCCGTCTACTGGCTGTTCGGGGGTTTCCTGCGTAAGCGACGCAACGTGCGCGACATGACCAAAACCCTCAATCGCATCAAAGATGTGGTCGAGGCTGGCTGACGCGCCGTGAAATCGATCTTCATCACCGGTGCGGGCAGCGGCATGGGCCGGGAGGGGGCAAAGCTGTTCCACGCCAAGGGGTGGCGGGTCGGCGCCGTGGACCGCAACGGTGACGGTTTGGCGACGCTGCGGGAAGAACTCGGCGGCGACCGGTTGTGGACCCGCCAAGTCGACGTGACGGACAAGGCGGCCCTGGAGGGTGCCCTCGCCGACTTCTGCGCCGGCAACAGCGACGGCGGGCTCGACATGATGTGGAACAACGCGGGCATCGGCGAAAGCGGATGGTTCGAGGACGTGCCCTACGAGGCCGCCATGCGCGTCGTCGACATTAACTACAAGGCGGTGCTGACCGGGGCCTACGCCTCGTTGCCGTACCTGAAGAAAACGCCTGGCAGCCTGATGTTTTCGACGTCGTCGTCGTCGGGCACCTACGGCATGCCGCGCCTGGCCGTCTATTCGTCGACCAAGCACGCCGTCAAGGGATTGACCGAGGCGCTCAGCGTCGAGTGGCACCGGCACGGGGTTCGCGTCGCCGACGTGCTGCCCGGCCTGATCGACACGGCCATCCTGACCACGACGACGAATCACTCCAACGACGGCGGTGCCCCGAGGACGGCCGATGAGCTTCGGGCCACCGCGCCCAAGAAGGGGTTGTTCCGGCTGATGCCGGCGAGCAGCGTGGCGGAGGCCGCGTGGCAGGCTTACCACAACCCGAAGCGGTTGCATTGGTACGTGCCCAAGAGCATTCGCTTGATCGACTTCTTCAAGGGCTTGAGTCCGGAACTCGTGCGACGCAGCATCGTCAAATCCCTACCCGCGCTGATGCCGAAGCGGCAGTGAAGGAGGTGAACCGGTGCGAAACCGGTTAATCGCGGTGGTTTTCGTGGTGATCGCCGGCGTCGGCGTCGCGGGGTGCGGGCAGGCCCAGACCACGCCCCGCAAAGCGGCCCGCCTGACCATCGACGGAGCCACTCACACCACCCGCCCTCCGGCGTGCAGCCAAAACCAGCAGTACCGCACCATCGACATCAAGGACCGCGACGGCGGTGTCGAGGCCGTGGTGCTCACCAGTGGTTACCGGGTAATGCCCCAGTGGGTGAAGATCCGCAACGTCGACGGATTCACCGGCAGCTTCTGGGAAGGCGGCGTGGGCGACGCGCACGCCGACGTCACCAACGACGCATACACGATCAGCGGTAGCGCCTACGGCATCAACAGCAGCAACCCCGACAAAGTGGTGACGACTGAGTTCAAGATCATCGCCGAGTGCTGACGGTGTCCGGGGTCCGGGCATAGGCTCGGTGGCATCGATCGATGGAGGGGCCGGTGAAGGAACGTTTGCACTGGTTGGCGATGCACGGCTTCATCCGGGGCGTCGCGACGCTCGGCGTCCGGCGCGGTGACCTGCACGCCAGGCTGATCGCGGATCCCCGGGTGGCCGCCGACCCGGTGCCGTTCTACGACGAACTCCGGGCGGCGGGACCGCTGCTCAAGGGTCGCGTGAGTTATCTGACGGCCGACCACGCGCTGGCCCACGAGCTGCTGCGCTCCGAAGACTTCCGCGTGCTGGTGTTCGGGGCGAATCTGCCCAAGCCGCTGCGGAGGCTGGAGGGCCGCACCCGCGACGGTCTGCTGCATCCGCTTCGCGCACCGTCGCTGCTCGCCGTCGAGCCGCCGGACCACACCCGCTACCGCAAGACGGTGTCCGCGGTCTTCACTCCCCGCGCGGTTGCCGCGTTGCGCGCTCGCGTGGAGCAGACCGCCGCCGACCTGTTGGATCAGCTTGCCGCCGAGTCCGGCGCCTCGCAGGTCGTCGACATTGTGGGTCGGTACTGCTCGCAGCTGCCGGTCGCGATCATCAGCGACATCCTCGGCGTCCCAGAGCGCGACCGGCCGCGCGTCCTGGAATTCGGTGAGCTCGCCGCGCCGAGCCTGGACATCGGATTGACGTGGCGGCAATACCGCAGTGTGCAGCGAGGGCTCGAGGGCTTCAGCTCCTGGCTCGACGAGCATCTCGGCCGTTTGCGGCGCACCCCGAGCGACAACCTGATGAGCCAGCTCATCCAGATAGCCGAAAGCGGTTCCGCCGAAACATATCTGGACGAGAATGAGCTGCAAGCCATCGCCGGGCTGGTATTGGCGGCCGGGTTCGAGACCACGGTCAACCTGCTTGGCAACGGGATCCGCATGCTTCTGGATGCGCCCGACCGCCTGATCACCTTGGGCGAACGGCCCGAGCTGTGGCCCAACGCCGTTGAGGAGATTCTGCGGCTGGAATCGCCGGTACAGCTGACCGCGCGGATCGCGCGGGGCGACGTTGAGCTGGCCGGCAGGCGGCTCCAGCGTGGCGACTTGGTGCTCGTCTATCTGGCCGCCGCCAACCGCGACCCGTCCGTCTTCGACGAGCCGCACCGCTTCGACATCGAACGGCCAAACGCCGGAAGGCATCTCGCGTTCTCCGGGGGCCGGCACTTCTGCCTGGGCGCCGCGCTGGCGCGTGCCGAGGGCGAAGTCGGGCTGCGTACGTTTTTCGACCGCTTCCCCGCGGTCCGCGCGGCGGGCATGGGAAGCCGACGTGACACGCGCGTGCTGCGCGGCTGGTCGTCACTGCCGGTCGCGCTGGGACCGGCACGGTCGATGGCTCGCATCGACGGCTAGCGGGGCGCGCCGGGAGAACACCGGCTGTTGACACCCGTTCGGCAACCGAGTTTATTTGCGCTATGACAGACGTTTCTATGATCTCGGTCGAGGATGTCGTCCTCGGGCTATGGCAGGCGCTCTCGCGGCGGGACTGGGAGGCGGTCAAGACGTTTTTGTCCGATGACTGCCTCTACGTCGACATGCCCGTTCCGGCGCTGTCGGCGCGCGGGCCGGAAGACATCGTCAAGCGGCTCAAGATGGGTCTCGAGCCGCTGGCGGGCTATGAGAACCACGACGGCGTGCTGGTGTCCAACGGTGCCGACGTGATGTACGAGCACTCGGAGACATGGACGTTCACCACGGGCGAGCGAGGCGTGCTGAGATTCGTGACGGTCCACAAGGTCGAGGGCGGCAAGATCACCGTCTGGAAGGACTACTGGGACATGAACAGCCTGGTCAGCTTCGCTCCCCCGAACCACTTCGAGAACCTGGCGACGGCCGACACCAGCTGGGTCTTCGACGCGACAAGCTTGGTCTAGCAGACTCGTCCGTAACTGCGGCGCCGAAAATCGAAGATTCGGGTGCGGTCGTCTGACGCGTTCAGGGCGGGCGCCTCAACCGACGCTGGTTGGACTCGATCACCCGATGCTTGCTAAATGGATAGGAAACTCTATCCCTAGAGGCAACCCAATCTGGCTTCCCGGTCATTCCGGAGAAGTGCTTTGTCTACCACCATTTCCTTCATGAGTTCGTCATGGATTAGGCAACGACAATCACATGACCGAAACGAAGTCAACGAGGAAATGCCATGAGCGCCAGTAACATCCACCCGTCGACTGCTGTCGACCAGCAGAACCCCCTCCGGTCGGTGCTCTCGAAGAGCTTCCGGGTCGCCTTTGTCGTGACTGTGACTCTGGGCACCTTGGCTGGGACCGGGGTGGTCCTGTGGCTGTTGAAAGCGCTCGCGACGAGCAGGTACGGCGTCTACTTCGGGGTCTAGCCCGAAGTGATCTCGGCATCTTGAGAGGTCCCATGTTGAAATCGGAAATCGCGGTTGTGCTCGCCCTGTGCGCCGCGCTGGCATCCGCGATCGGCGCGGTGAGCCGTCAACAATCCGCGCGTCAGGTCACCGACGAACCAGTCGGCCACTGGGAGTTGTTCCGCATGTCGTTGCGCGACGCCCGGTGGTGGCTTGGCGGCGGGGGAGCCGTTGCCAACTACAGCCTGCAAGCCGCCGCGCTGGGGCTCGGGTCGGTCATGTTGGTGACGGCGCTGCAGGTGACGGCGCTGCTATTTGCCCTGCCGGTCAATGCGCGGCTGAACCATCACCGGGTGACCCGCCCGCAGTGGATGTGGGCGACGGTGCTCGCCGTCGCTTTGGCGGTGGTCGTGGCCGTTGGCGACCCGAAGGCCGGGCAGTCGCAGGGGTCGCTGACAGCCTGGACTGTGGTGGCCCTGGTGTTGGGTCCCCTACTGGTGTGCTGTGTCCTGGGGGCGCGCATTTGGCCCGGTCCGCGTGCGGCGGTACTCCTTGCGGTGGTGGCCGGTTCGTCGCTGGCCCTGTTCGCGGTGCTAACCAAGGCCGTCGTCGCGGCGGCCGGACATGGTTTCGGGGCGCTGCTGTGCGCGCCGGAGTTCTATGTCTGGATTCTTGCGGCGTTGGCAGGGATGATCTTCCAGCAGTCATCGTTTCGCGCTGGTGCGCTGACCGCCTCAATGCCGTCGGTGACCGTGGCCAAGCCTGCGGTGGCATCGGTTCTGGGCATCGTGGTGCTCGGCGAGACCCTCAACGCCGATGGCGTGGGCATGATCGTCTTGGCGTCGGCGGCGATAGTGGTGATTGTCGCGATAGTTGCTCTGGCCCGGGGTGAGGCCCCTGCCGCGGCGCTCAGTAGCGAGCAGAACGCGGAAACCTCTGATCATCCTGAGGTGCCGGAGACGCTCAGGCGTCCGCGCGTAACGTTGGATCCGCGGTGCCATCGACACCTATTTCTTGGCGAGTGCAGGTCGACGGACTACGGACGGGCACACGTCGAAGTACAGAGCGAATCGCATGCTGGGTGTTCGACGCGACGGCCTTGGTCTGAGCGGTCTTCGCCCGCAGCACCGGATCATCGGATCGCTATGAGCTGCAACGGATTCGGCGACATCGGCGCTGCGCAGGGCGCTGTGATGGTCGACATACGAGGGGTGACCATCCAAGCGACTCGAGC